>JAIXVH010000176.1 GCA_027483125.1 Acetobacteraceae bacterium
CGAATGCGGCGCTGTCAGGGCATGGAAAGATGTCATCATCTTCACCTTGCGTATCGGGCTGTTGCGGGGCTTGATCGCGCCATGTTCCGTCGTTCGCTGCTGGCCCTGCCGGCCCTGGTTCTTCCTGCCCGCGCGCAGGCCACCGCACGCGTGGCACTGCTGCACATGAACGACTTCCACAGCCGCCACCGGCCGGTCGCGGCGAACAGCACCGATTGCCGTGAGGGGCAGGATTGCTTTGGCGGCAGCGCAAGGCTGGCCGCGGGTTTCGCGCAGGAGCGCGCAAGGCTCGATGGTCGCGCGCATCTGCTGCTGGATGCCGGCGACCAGTTCATGGGCAGCCTGTTCTATTCGCATCATCGGGGCCTGGCGGAAGCGGCGGTGCAGAACGCCATCGGCACTTCGGCCATGGCGCTGGGCAATCATGAGTTTGACCATGGGCCGGCGACGCTGGCGCGCTATGCCGCCGCGGTGCCATTCCCGCTGCTCAGCGCCAATCTCGATACGACCGACGAACCGCTGCTGCATGGGCGCATCACGGCGCGGGCGGAATTCCGCCTGGGCGGCGCGCGGGTGGTGGTGGTGGGCCTGACCACGCCGGACACGCCGGGCATCTCCTCACCCGGGCCAAGGCTGCGCTTTCGCGATGCCGAGGAAGCCGCTGAGCGCGCCATCTGGGAAGCGCGGCGCGATGGCCCCTGCACCGTGGTGGTGCTGTCGCATCTGGGCCTCGGCGCTGATCGCCGCCTGGCGGAAGCAGTGCGGGGGATCGACGTGATCGTGGGCGGCCATTCGCACACGCTGCTGGGCAATGGGCTGCCCGGTGCGGCGGGGCCTTACCCGGTGGCGGCGGGCGGTGCGCGCATCGTGCAGGCCGGCGCGCATGGCCGCTGGATCGGCCGGCTGGACCTGGATCTCGGCGCTGATGGCCGGGTGCTGGCGGCTGCCGGCAATACGCGCGTGCTGGGTGCTGATGTGCCCGAGGACCCGGCGGTGGCTGCCCTCGTCGCGCGGCTGGCCGAACCGCTGGACGAATTGCGCCGCCGTCCGGTCGCGACCTTGCCGCGCGCGCTGGACAATGCCGGCTGCGGCCGCGCCGCCTGCGAACTGGGCGAGATGGTCGCCGAGGCGCTGCGGCGCAGCTTCAACGATGCGCAGATCGGCTTCATGAATGCCGGGGGCATCCGCACCGGGCTGCCGGCGGGCAGCGTCACCTGGGGTGATGTGCTGACCATGCTGCCCTTCCAGAACAGCGCCTCGCGCATGGTGCTGCGCGGGCATGTGCTGCGCGAGGCGGTGGAGGCCGGCATCTCGCGCCTGCCCAGCGCCGCAGGCCGTTTCCCCCAGGTCTCGGGCATGCGCTTCAGCCCTGGCCCGCCGCTGGTGATCGAGGTGCGACAGGGCGATGCCTGGCAACCGCTGGACCCTGATCGCGCCTATGTGGTCGCGACCAACAACTTCCTGCGCGCGGGCGGTGATGGCTACACCATGTTCCGCGACGCGGCGCTGGAAGCCTATGACCTGGGGCAGAGCCTGGAGGAGGCGCTGGTCACGCTGCTGGGCCGATGAACTTCAGATTCTCCTCGCGGATTTTCGCCGCGGCCTCATCATACAGGAAGGGCAGGAAGGCGTAGCGCCGCCCCTTCGTCACCGGCAGCGCCTGGTGCAGCAGTGAGCATGAGAACACCACAGCGCCGCCGGTCGGCGCGCGATACAGCGTCGGGCCGAATTCGGCGAAGCGCAGCGCGCCGCCTTCGAATTCCTCGCTGTTGAGATTGATGGTCACCGCGAAGCGCCGATGCGCTGTGCCCTTGGTCGTGTTGTCGCGGTGCGCTGCGAAATGCCCGCCTTCTTCCGCGTCGTAGCAGGCGACCAGGTAGCGCTCCATGCGCGTCGCCTGGAACTGGAAGCTGCGCGCGATCTCCGGCACCAGGCGGCGCAGGATGCGGTTCTGCGTGGCCTGTTTCAACGGGCCGTCTTCCAGCATCGCATCGCGCCGCACCTTGTGGTTGCGGTCATGCACGGCGACGGTGCGGCCATCGACCTCGCGCATGAAACCGCTGGCCTCGCCACCCTGGCGGTCATATTCGGCGATCAGCGCGCGGCAGAGCTCGGGTTCGAAGACCCGTGGCAGGACGAGCACTGGTGCGGGTACCGGAACGCCTGCATGCAGGGCAGGCGGCGGCAGTGCGGCGATGCGCGTCAGCAAGGCTGGCAGCGCGTTCAGCGCCACCATCTCCATCAGCCGCAATTGCGGGTCGAGCAGCATCCAGCAGGGCTGAAAGCGCAGGCCGGCCTCGCTGTCCTGCGCCACGCCGAAAGCGCGGCTGACGGCGCCGTCCATGTCCCAGACGGCGCGGTATGATGGTGGCGCTTGCGGGATGCGGGCTTCCGCGCGGTCGGCCGGGTCCACGCTGATCAGCAGCGCGCAGGCGTGGTCGATGTCGCGCAGCGCAACCGCGCCATTCAGCGCCGCCAGCGCCTCCTGCGCCAAGGGCTGGGTGGCGCTGCCGATGAAGCCCAACAGCACATAGCGCCCCGCGAGCGAGGAGAAGGCGAAGCGCGGATTGGCATCCGTCGCCGCGATCCAGTGCGGCGCGGCTTCACCGGGGCGCAGGGGATTCGCGGCTTCTGTCATCGGCGCGGCAGGAAACCCATGATGTCCATGGTCCGCGCCAGGATGGGCGCTGCGATCGCATCCGCCTTCTCGGCGCCGCGGCGCAGTGCGGCATCCAGCGCGCCGGGATCCTCCAGCAGGCGGTTCATCTCGGTGCGGATGGGCGCCAGATGCGCGACCAGCGCATCGGCCAGCACCGGCTTGAAGGCGCCGAAGCCCTTGCCCGCGTGTTGCGTCAGCACCGCCTCCGGCGTGGTGCCGGTGACCGCGGCCAGGATGCCGACCAGGTTGCGCGCTTCCGGCCGGGCTTCCAGCGCGGCGAGGTTGTCCGGCAGCAATTCGGGGTCGGTCTTGGCGCGCTTGATCTTGTCGGCGATCGCGTCGTCGCTGTCGTTCAGGTTGATGCGCGACTGGTCCGAGGGGTCGGATTTGCTCATCTTCCTGGTGCCATCGCGCAGGCTCATGACGCGCGCGGCGACGCCCTGGATCATCGGCTCGATGCGCGGGAAGAACTCCACGCCGTAGTCGTGATTGAATTTCTGCGCGATGTCGTTGGCCAGTTCCAGGTGCTGGCGCTGGTCATCGCCCACCGGCACGACATTGGCGTGGTAGGCCAGGATGTCGGCCGCCATCAGGTTCGGATAGACATAGAGGCCGGCGCTCGCGGCCTCGCGGTCCTTGCCGGCCTTGTCCTTGAACTGCGTCATGCGGTTCAGCCAGCCGATGCGGGCCACGCAATTGAACAGCCAGCCCAGCTGCGCATGCGCCGGCACATGGGACTGCACGAACAGCACGCATTTCTCAGGCGATAACCCGCAGGCGATCAGGGCTGCCGCCATCTCCCGCGTCTGCGCCAGCAGCTGTTCCGGCGCCTGGAAGGCGGTGACGGCGTGCAGATCCACCACGCAATAGATGCAGTCGGTCGTGTCCTGCATCGGCACCCAGTTGCGGATCGCGCCGAGATAATTGCCGAGTGTCGGCACGCCAGACGGTTGAATGCCAGAAAAGACGCGTTGCATGGAGGTTCCGTGTGATTGGTCGCCCAAGGGTTCGCGCGGCTCGCGCGGCTGGTCAAGCGCGGCGACGCAAGGCCCGCCAGGTGGCGCCCAGATGCAACCCACCCGAGATATGCACCGCCGCCGCATAAGCCGCCGCTCCCAGCGCGCAGATCGCCGCGAGGGCCGCGGCACCCGCCAGGCCGGCGCCCACCGGCCAAAGGAACAACGCACCGGCCAGAACCGCCGCCATGCCCAGCGCGGCCGCCAGGATTCGCGGGGTGGCGCGGCGCAACCGTCGGTCAGCGCGCCACAGCCGACGGCGCCGCAACAGCCAGGCCAGCGCGCCCGCATTCACCCAGGCGGCGATGCTGGTGGCCAGCGCGATGCCGGGCGCGCCCAGCGCCGTGAACCACAGGAATGCCAGGTTCAACCCCAGGTTCAATGCCACGCAGACCAGGCCGATGAACACAGGCGTGCGCGTGTCGCCGCGCGCGAAAAAGCCTGGCGCCAGCGCCTTCACCGCGATGAAGGCGGGCAGGCCGCTCGCATAGGCCACCAGCACCACCGCCGCATCCGCCGCATTGGCCGCGGTGAAGGCGCCGCGTTGGAACAGCACTGTCATGATGGGCAGCGCCAGCACCATCAGCGCCAGTGCCGCGGGCAGCGCGAGCGCCAGCGTGATCTCCAGCGCCCGGTTCATGGCGCGGTGCGCCGAAAGCGTCTTCCCGGCCGAGAGATGCTTCGCCAGCGCCGGCAGCAATGCCGTTCCGATCGCAGCCCCGATCACGCCCAGCGGCAATTGC
>JAIXVH010000440.1 GCA_027483125.1 Acetobacteraceae bacterium
CAGCCCAAGGATCTCGTGCTGATCACCGGCACCGACCATTTCCCGATCTTCGGCAAGGATCATCGCGGGCGCGACATCCTGAAGGGCTGGATGGAACGCTACTTCCCCGCCGACGCCGCATGAGCACGCGCATCGCGCCCGGCGCGCTGCGGGATTTCGCCGCCGCCATCCTGCACGCGGCCGGCACCGATGCCGCCGATGCCCGCGCCTGGGCCGAGACGCTGGTCTGGGCCAATCTGCGCGGCGTCGACAGCCATGGCGTGCTGCGCATTCCGCGTTACCTGGAACTGATCGGCACTGGCGCCATCAACCCCAGGCCGGCCATGGCGATGCGCATGCAGGCCGGCGCGATCGGCCTGCTGGAGGCGGATCAGGCGCCCGGCCCGGTCGCGATGAACCGCGCCATGGACGAGGCCATCGGCATCGCGCGCCGGCTGCATCTGGGCTGGGTGGTGGCGCGCGACATCACCCATGCCGGCGCCGTCGGCCATTTCGCCCTGCGCGCGGCCGAGCAGGGGCTGGTGGGGCTGGTGATGACCGCCTCCGGCCCGCTGATGGCCTGGCCGGGCAGCGCGGGGGCGGTGGTTTCCACCAACCCGCTGGCCATCGCCATTCCGGCGGGCCAGCGCCCGCCGCTGCTGCTGGACATGTCCACCGCCGCTGTCGCGCTGGGCAAGGTGATGGCGGCGAAGGATGCCGGCACGCCGATCCCCGAGGGCTGGGGCGTGGATGCGGCCGGGCGCCCCACCACCGATCCCGCGGCCCTGGCCACGCTGCTGCCCATGGCCGGGCCGAAGGGCGCGGGCCTTTCCTTGATGATCGAATGCCTGACCAGCCTGGCCGCCGGCAACCCGCTGATCAGCCTGGCGCTGCGCGGTGCGGGCGCGAAGGAGGGGCCGCGCATGAATGGCCTGGCCATCGCGGTAGACATCGCGGCCTTTGGCGATGCCCGCAGCTTCACCGCCGAAGTGGATGCGCTGGCCACCGCACTCGCCGCTGCGCCGGCGACCGGCGATGGCCCCCTGCTGCTGCCGGGGGATCGCGGCGGTCGCGTGATGGCGCGGCGGCTGGCCGAAGGGATCAGCCTGCCGGACGGGACGTGGAAGCGCTTGGCGGCCTCGGCTGCCGGGCTGGGCGTGGTGCTACCGCCCGTGCAGGCCGGATAAAGCTAGCAGGCCACTGAAGTCGTCGATATTATGGCCTGTCGGACGTGTCCGGACTGTCCGATGCGGACCGTCGTGGTCGCTTTTGGGGCGATTGGCTGTTGCGGCGTGATTGTTTCAGGTTGACGTGGTCGCGTGCGTCAAGGCCGCTGCGCGCCGGTCAGCCGCTGGCCTGCGGCCAGCCTTGACCCAGGCTGCGCGCGACGGCCTGGATACTTGTGGCCGGGACGGGAAACGCGCCTCGACCAAACCGAAAAACATCATCACGGTGAGCGTGGCGATGAACCAGGACTCCATCTTTGAAAGGAGGGAAGTTGGGGCGCAGTGCAGTCAATTGGATTATGCTACCAATGAGTTGTGTAGCATCAAGCAGGGATGCCACTTCGGCGCCCAGCCGCAGTCAGGCGTCGCTGCGGGATGGTCCGGCGGTGCCATCCTCGCCGCGCAGGTGCTCCGGGACGAGGCGCTTCGATCGTCACACCCACACAACATCTGCGCTCCCCAGATTCGCCGTCAGCCCCACGATATGCCCGATCAGTTCATCGGTGCTGTCGAACCGCAGATTGGCGTTGCTGTCAGCATAAATCCCCTGGCCCGACAGACCGCCGAGCGAAAGCTGCGACATGAAGTAGGCGCTCACCTTCGTGGAGAGTTGGACCTGGTCGCCGGTCCGGAAATCCATCACCTGCGCATAGTCGGCCTTGCCGGCATTGCTGTTCAGCCCATCATTGTAGAAGGCGCCACGGCTGTCGCCGAACAGGAAGATGTCATTCCCGGCGCCGCCCGTCAGCTTGTCGACGCTGCCCTTGCCCAGGAATGTGCCGCTGGACGGCATGCCACTGATCATGTCGCGCCCCGACGTTCCGGTCAGCGAGTCACTGCCAGCCGTGCCAAAAATCTTGTTCGGCCCGAAGTCGATGGTGACGGCATAGCTGTCTGAAAGGCTGCCCAACCCGCCGGCGGTGTTTTCCACGCGAGCGGCGTAGCTGTGGCTGCCGGCTGCCTGGGCGGCGTCGGTGAAGGTCCAGCTCGTGCCACTGGTTGTGGCGATGCCGGCCTTGGCGCCGTTGCGGTAGATCACGAGCGATTCGTCGCTGGACATGACGGTCGAAAGGGTGCCCCGCAGTCCCAGCGTGGCGTCGTCGGTCACACCGCCCTTCTGGACGATGCCCTGCACCGGGCCGACATTGTCGAGCACCGCGGCTAGCGTCACGATCTCGGTCGGTGCGACCACCCGGGGCGGCGGCGTCATCGACATCAGGTCACCCACATCCAGTCGCCCGGCGGTGGCGACCTTGCCGACCAGCGAGGCCGTGGTCTCCGCCGTGCCCAGGATGGCGGCCTTGATCTGCGCCGCTGTCGCATTGGGATTGGCCGAGGCATAGAGCGCGGCCGCACCCGTGACATGCGGAGTGGCCATGGAGGTGCCGCTCAGTACGCCGTAGCTATCGCCAGGCAGGGTGGAATAGATCGAGGAGCCGGGCGCCGCGATGTCCACCTGGGTGCGGCCGAAGCTGGAAAAGGAGGAGAGCGCGCCTGTGCTGGTGATCGAGGCGACGGCAATCACGTCATCGTAGCCGGCCGTGGCGGCGGTGCTGTAGTTCGACGGGTAATTGGCGGTCACGTCGTTGTTGCTGGTGGAATTGCCGGCCGCGGCAACGAACAGGATATCGGCCTTGGCTGCGCGGGTGATGGCATCCGCCATCGCCTGGCTATAGCCGCCGCCGCCCCAGGAATTGTTCGTAGCAACGAAGTTCTGCGAAGCGCCCGCGAGCAGGGCGGCGGTGGTGAAGTAGTCCACCGACTTCACCGCATTGGCAGTGTTGCCCGAGCCATTGGCGGATAGGAATTTGGCGGCGACGATCTGCACATTCCAGTTCACGCCGGCCACACCCACGCCATTGCCACCGATGCCGCCGATCGTGCCGGCCACATGCGTGCCGTGACCATTGTCGTCGAAGGGGTTGTTGTCGTTGTTGGCGAAATCCCAGCCGATGAGATCGTCCCTGTAGCCGTTGCCATCCTGGTCATTGCCATTGGCCCAGCGCGTGTCATTCAGCAGGTCGCCGGCATCGATCCGGCCATTGCCGTTCTTGTCGGCGACGAAGGCGCTGTTGCCGGCGTTGTTCAGGTCGCGGAAGGTGATGAGCCTGTCACCGTCGATATCCTTGAGCTGCGCCTTGAAGCTGGTGGGAATCTCGCCCTGGTTGAGCCAGATGTTCAGGTAAAGATCGGCATGGGTGTAGTCGATGCCGGTGTCGACGACGCCGACCACGGTCTTCATCGTACCGGTGAATCCCGCCGTCCAAGCCTCGCCCGCCTGGCTGCCAAAGGCGTTCTTCAGCGTGGTGGTGTCACCCTGCATGTTCCACAGGCTGCCGCTGGTGTAGCTTGAGTCGTTGCTGGTGGCCTCGATCCACAGATCATCAGGCAGCGCCCCCGGCGCTATCCCAGAAAGCTGCGCCTCCGACCCGGGCGAGGTGATTTCCAGGATCTGGTTGGGTTCGGCGAAGAGCACGCCGGGCTGTTTGCCGAGGATGTCCACCGCATCCTCCAGGTTCTGCCCCACGGGCAGTTCCACCCGCAGCAGCGGACCGGCATCGGCATCGGCGGTGCGCACCACCTCGGCAAGGATGCCGCCCACGGCGTAGAGCGCGTCGGTGAACTGCGCCGGATCGGCGCCGGGGGTGAATTGCAGCAGGACATCGATCGCGGCCGGCGGCGCGTCCTGGATGTCCTGCAGATAGGTTTCCGCCAATCGCAATTCTGCGACTGGGGTGTCGCCCGATTTGGACGCTTGAAGGGGACGAAAGAGCGGGCGTGGCAGCATGACGAATCCAAGCTTGGTGAGATTTTTCCCCCTTACTGAGGCGTGCCTTAAAAAATGATTAAGGCTGTCGGCCGCGGGTCCCGCGCTCGCCGTGGCATTTCGCGCACAGGCCTTCCTTCCGTAACCTAGCCATTGTTGATGACCTCCCCCCCTAAACTCGGTGCATTGGAAATGAGAAA
>JAIXVH010000329.1 GCA_027483125.1 Acetobacteraceae bacterium
ATGATACAGTATCGCAGTTGCGAAATCGCCTATCGCGCCGCGCAAATTCAGGTTTAATGACGCCGTGATGAAAGACGTGGCGGGGGAGCACCCCGCAAGCGAAACGCCCGAAGACGCCCAGCTGGCCGAGATGGCGGCGCTGCATGGCGCCCTGCTGCCTGCGGGCCCGGTCGCGCGCGACCAGGCGCTGACCATTCTGCGCCAGGCTCTGGGCACCATGCAGGCCCGCGTCCAGCGGGTCTTCGAGGCCAAGGAAACCCACGGGCTGGGCGCGGCGCGGCGCTTGTCAGGCCATATGGACGCGATCATGTGCGCACTGCACAGCTATGCGCTGGCAATGCTGCCGCGCGGCCCGCGCGATGCCGAGCAGCCTTTCGCGCTGGTCGCCACTGGCGGCTATGGGCGTGGCGTCCTGGCCCCCTATTCCGACATCGACCTGCTGTTCCTGACCGGCACCAAATCCACCCCGCGCACCGAGCGGGTGGTGGAATTCATGCTGTATCTGCTGTGGGATCTGGGGCTGAAGGTCGGCCATGCCACGCGCAATGCGAAGGACTGCCTGGCCACCGCGCGCAAGGATGTCACCGTGCAGACGGCTCTGGTCGATGGCCGTTTCCTGGGCGGCGATGCCGAGACCTGGCGGCGCTTCGACGCCGAATTCGCCAAGCAACGCGCGCGCGACGGGCTCGGCCCCTTCCTGATCGCCAAGCGCGCCGAACGCGCCGCCCGCCACGCGCGCTATGGCGAGACGCCCTTCATGGTGGAGCCGCATGTCAAGGAAGGGCGCGGCGGCCTGCGCGATCTGCAGACGCTGTATTGGCTGGCGCGGCATGCCTTTGGCATCCAGCGAATGCCCGAATTGGTGGGGCCTGGCACACCTGGTGGCGGCTTGCTGGTGGAAAGCGAAGCGCGCGCCATCCGCCGCGCCTGGGACTTTCTCTGGACCATCCGCTTCCATCTGCACTACGTCACCGGCCGCGCCGAGGAACGCCTGACCTTCGACCTGCAGCCATTGGTCGCGGCCCGCATGGGCTATGCGCGGCATGGCGCGCAGGAAGGGGCGGAGCGCTTCATGAAGCACCTGTTCCTGACCTCACGCGATGTGGTGCGCCTAGCCCGCGTGCTGGAACCGGCGATTGAACGCGCAGCTCTCGGCCCGCCGGCGCGCAGGCGCGATGGCGATGGTGAATTGGCGCGCATTGGCCTCGCCTTCGCCGATGGCAAGCTCGTGGCCGCACCGCCGGATCGGGATTTCTCGCGCGAGCCGATCCTGATGCTCAAGATCGTCCAGGCCGCGAGGGACCGCGCGCTGGAGATTCACCCGCTGGCCATCCGCGCCATGATCCGCCACGCGCGCCAGGCCGAACGCCTGCGCGGCGATGCGGAAGCCGGCGCGCTGTTCATCGACCTGCTGACCGGCAAGGATGTGGTGAAGTGGGTCGGGCTGTTGAACGAGACCGGCTTCATGTCGCGCTATCTGCCCGAATGGGCGCGTATCGTGGGCCTGATGCAGTTCGACACCTACCATGTCTTCACCGTCGATGAGCACACCATCCAGGCGCTGGGCGTGGTGCATCAGATGGAAGCCGGCGCGCTGGCGCAGGAAGCACCGGTGGCATCGGAACTGGTCGGCCAGTTGCAGTCGCGCCGCGCGCTGTTCGTGGCGACATTGCTGCACGACATCGCCAAGGGCCGCGGCGGCGACCATAGCGAGATCGGCGCGCGCCTGGCGCAGGAGATCTGCCCGCGTCTGGGCATGACCGCGGAGGAGACCGAGACCGTCTCCTGGCTGGTGCTGCATCACCTGCTGATGAGCCAGACCGCCTTCAAGCGCGACATCGAAGACCCCAAGACCATCCTCGACATCAGCGACACGGTGCAGTCCCCCGAACGCCTGCGACTGCTGCTGGTGCTGACGGTGGCCGATATGCGCGCGGTCGGCCCCAAGGTGTGGAACGGCTGGAAGGCGACGCTGCTGCGCGAGGTGTATTGGCGCGTGTCGGAGGTGCTGGCCGGTGGCCTCACCGTGCCGGAGCGTGACGTGCGCGTGGCGCGCGCCAAGGAAGCCGTGGGCGAAGCTCTGATGAGCCAGGCCTGGGCGCAGGGCGATATCGAGCGCTTCCTGGCATTGGGCTACCCCGGCTATTGGCTGTCCTTCGACCCTGACACGCATGCCCGCCACGCCGCCATCATCCGCGAGGCCGAGGCGTCACAGGCACCGCTGACGGTGCGCAGCAACGTGCTGCGCGCGCGTGCGGTGACCGAAGTGACGGTCTATGCCATCGACCATCCGGGCCTGTTCAGCCGCATCTCCGGCGCGCTGGCAGTGGGTGGAGCGACGATTGTGGATGCGCGCATCCACACGCTGACCAACGGCATGGCGCTGGACACGTTCTGGGTGCAGGACGCATCGGGCGGGCCGCTGGATGCGCCGCATCGCCTGGCCAAGCTCTCGGTGCTGATCGAACAGGCGCTGAATGGCCGGCTGAACCTGGCGCAGGAAATCAGGAAGGGCCGGCGCGAACCGGCGCGCCTGCGCGCGGTGACGGTGCCGCCGCGCGTCGTGGTGGATAATCACGCCAGCAACACCCACACCGTCATCGAGGTGAATGGCCGCGACCGCCCTGGCCTGCTGCATGACGTGACGGCCGCGATCTCCGGCCAGGGCCTGCAGATCGCATCGGCGCATATCACCACCTATGGCGTGCGCGCGGTGGACGTCTTCTATGTGAAGGACGTCTTCGGCCTGAAGATCGACAATGAACGCAAGCTCGCACCGCTGCGCGAGGCGCTGCTGGACGCGCTGGCAACGCCCGAGGCCGCCGGGGTCGCCTAGCGCATGGCCCGCGACGGTCGCATCACCGCGGCGGTGAAGCCTTCGACCCGCCGGGTGCGTGGTCCGCGCAGGCGGGTCGCGCCGTAGCCATGCTGCGCCATATCGCGACCATCGGCGGCTGGACCATGGCCAGCCGAATCCTGGGCTTCGCGCGTGACATGCTGATCGCGGCCAAGCTCGGCGCCGGACCGCTCGCGGATGCTTTTTTCGTGGCGCTCAAACTGCCCAACCTGTTCCGCCGCCTGTTCGGCGAGGGTGCCTTCAACGCCGCCTTCATCCCCGCCTTCACCCAAACCTATACGCGCCAGGGCGCCGCCGCCGCACAGGCGCTGGCCGAACGGCTGGGCACGCTGCTGGCCTTGTGGCTGGCACTGCTGGCGGTGTTGGGCATGGTCTTCATGCCGCAGGTCCTGGCCGTTCTGGCGCCCGGCTTTCCAGCCCGCGGCGAGGCGCAATTCGCGCTGGCAGTGGAGCTCACGCGGATCTGCTTCCCCTACCTGTTCTTTATCTGCCTCGCGGCGTTGATGGGCGGTGTGCTGAACGGCATGGGCCGCTTCTCGGCCGCCGCTGCGGCGCCGGTCTTCTTCAATCTCCTGGCCATGGCGGCGCTGCTGTGGCTGACACCCTTCGTCGCCACGCCGGCGCATGCTTTGAGCTGGGGCGTCACAGCATCCGGTGCGGTGCAGCTCGCCATCATGTGGTTCGCAGCGGCACGGGCGGGGGTGCCGGTGCTGCCGCGCGCCCCACGAATCGGCCCCGAGGAAGCCACCGTGCTGCGCCGGATGCTGCCCGGCGTGCTGGGCGCAGGCGTCACGCAATTGAACCTGGCCGTCGACATGATGATCGCGTCGCTGATGCCGGTGGGCGCACTGTCATTGCTCTACTACGCCGATCGGGTCGCGCAATTGCCGCTGGGCGTGATCGGGGCTGCGATCGGAACGGCATTGCTGCCGGCGCTGGCGAAGCATCTATCTGCCGGGAAGACGCTTTCGGCGCACCGCGCCATGAACCGGGCGCTGGAGATCACACTGGCGCTCGCGCTGCCCGCGGCACTGGCGCTGATGGTGCTGGCGCTGCCCATCATGACAGTGCTCTTCCAACGGGGCGCCTTCACCGCGGCCAATGCGGCGGATGCGGCGGTGGTGCTGGTGGCCTATGCGAGCGGCCTGCCCGCCTTCATCG
>JAIXVH010000472.1 GCA_027483125.1 Acetobacteraceae bacterium
ACGAAGAACTTCTCGCCGTGCAGTTCGTCCGTCACCCGCATGCGCTTCTTCAGGAAGCGGACGACCGGGTTCTTGGACACGTCCTGGTCGCCTTCCGGCACCACCAGCATCTTGATGCCGGTCGCGATCAGGAAGGCGCCGAAGACGTAGAGGATCCAGCTGTATTCCTGCACCAGGGCCGCGCCCACCGCGATCATGATGCCGCGCAGGATGATGACGGCGATGATGCCCCAGACCAGCGCGCGGTACTGGTATTTCCGCGGAATGGCGAAGTAGCCGAAGATCAGGCTGATCACGAACACGTTGTCGATCGACAACGCCTTCTCGATGAAGAAGCCCGTGAAATAGGTGATGCCGGCGTGCTGCCCATCCTCGGTGGTGATCCAGCCGCGGTCATAGCCGTACCAGATGGCGGCGCCATACACCATGGAGAAGCCGATATAGAAGGCCGAGAGCCACAGCGACTCGGAGATCCCCATTTCCTTGTCGGTCTTGTTCAGGACGCCCAGGTCGAAGGCGAGCAGCGCGCCCACGATCGCCAGGAAGCCCATCCACATCCAGACGGGCTTGCCGATCCATTCGGCAACCAGAAATTCCATCAGTCCATTTCCTCTCTCTGAGAAGCGGGCGCGGAACCGCGCGCGCTCGATGCTGGCGGTTGTCCGACATCGCGGGTGGGGGGCTACCGCCACATCGCCAGAGGGGCCCGGACGGGGGGCGATATGACCGAACCATGTCCCCAGCGCAATGGTTATTTCTCCCCATTTGGTCGGATTTTCATCGCAGGGGGTTTCAGCGGCGAGGTCTCGACACTAGGTTGCGCGCATCGGCTTCCGGTGGCACATGCCGGGGCGCAATCACATTCGGGATCGAGGCATCGCCATGGGTTCGTTCAGCATCTGGCATTGGCTGGTCGTCTTGCTGGTCATCCTGCTGCTGTTTGGCGGCAACAAGATCAGTGGCCTGATGGGCGACCTCGCCAAGGGGATCAAGTCCTTCAAGGCCAACATCAAGGATGACGAGAAGGACGCGGCAATGGCCCAGGCCGGCCAGCCGGCGGCCGCCGCCCCGCCCGCCGGCAACATCGCCGGCCCGCAGGGCGCGACCACGACGGCCACAGAAGCTCAGCCGGCCGCCGCCGCTGGTGCAACGCCCGCCGCCGCCCCCGGCACCACCCGCCCCGCCGCCTGAAGCGTCATGGACGCGGGCATCCCCGCGTCCGCCGCCCAGGCGATCATCGAGGCTGGCCGACGCATGGATGTGCGCGGCTGGGTGCCGGCCACCGCTGGCAACCTGTCGGTTCGGCTGGGCGATGGACGCATCGCCATCACGCGGTCTGGTTTCCACAAGGGCATGCTCTCGCCCGAGGCGCTGATGCTGGTCGATGCCCATGGCATGGCGCTGGACAGCAACCATCGGCCTTCGGCCGAGACCGGGCTGCATTGCGGCATCTATCGCCATTTCCCTGAAGCTGGCGCGGCGCTGCATGGCCATTCGGTGCCGGCAACGGTGCTGTCGCGGCGTGCCGGCGCGGGCATCACCCTGGCCGGCTATGAGTTATTGAAGGCATTTCCAGGCTTGGCCACGCATCAGGCGGCGGTGCAGCTGCCCGTGCTGGACAATGACCAGGACATCGCCGCGCTGCAGGACAGGGTGCAGGCCATCTGGGCCGCGACCCGCCAGCCAGTCCCTGGCTATCTGATCCGCGGCCACGGCGTCTATGCCTGGGGCCGTGACATGGGTGAGGCGTTGTTGCGCCTCGAGGCCCTGGAATTCATGCTCGATTGCGAATTGCACGAAAGGAGCCTGCCATGAGCCTGTTGACCGTGCGCGACGCCAAGACCGGCGCGCTGGAACTGCGCAGCGACAATCCGGATGAGATCGCCGCCGCCCTCAGCGGCGTTGGCGTGCGCTTTGAACGCTGGCCGCTCGCGCCGCTCTCGGCCGATGCTCCTGCCGATGAGGTTCTGGCCGCCTACAAGCCGCGGCTGGACGCCTTTATGGGCGAGACCGGCGCAGGCACCGCCGATGTCATCAAGCTCGACCCCTCGCACCCGCAGAAGGATGCGATGCGCGCCAAGTTCCTCTCGGAACACACCCACACCGAGGATGAGGTGCGCTATTTCCACGCCGGCGCGGGCAATTTCGTGCTGCACCTGAATGGCCGCGTCTATGACGCGCATTGCACGGCGGGTGACCTGATCAGCGTGCCCGCGCACGTCACCCATTGGTTCGATGCCGGCACCGAGCCGCAATTCACCGTGCTGCGCGTCTTCACCGACACCACCGGCTGGACGCCGCACTACACCGGCAGCGACATGGCCGAACGCTTCCCCGCCATCACCGGCTGATGCGGCGTCAGGCGGCGCCCTGGCGGTGCTGCTGCGCCTTCTCGGCGATCAAGCGGATGACGGTGTTGCGGTCATAGGGCTTGGCCAGCAATTCGAATTCCGGCGCGTCACGCCCCACGGCCTCGGCGGCGTAGCCCGAGGCCAGCAGCACCCCGATGCTAGGCCGCATGCGGCGCGCCAGCCGCGCCAGGTCCAGGCCGGAAATCCCGCCGGGCATCACCACATCGCTGAACAGCACATCGACCTGCTCGCCGCGCTCGAGCAGCGCCAGCGCCTGGCGGCCATCGGCGGCGGCGAGCACCCGGAAACCCGCGTCGCGCAGCATCTCGGCGGCCACCTCGCGCACCTCCGCATCATCCTCGGCGACCAGCACCGTGGCGGAGGCGACGGCGACCACGCTCGAGCCATCGGTCTGCGGCAGCGGCAGCGGTGCTGCGGCCACGCCCACGGTCAGCGGCAGGTAAAGGCTGACCGCAGTGCCCACGCCCAAGGCGGAGCGAATCGCGACATGCCCGCCCAATTGCCGCACGAAGCCGAACACCTGCGATAGCCCAAGCCCGGTGCCCTTGCCCTGGGGCTTGGTGGTGAAAAAGGGCTCGAAGGCGCGGCTGAGCACTTCGGGGGCCATGCCCTGGCCGCTATCGGCCAGCATGATCTCGGCGAAGGCGCCGGGGGCTGCATCCTCATTGGTGGCCAGATCGGCGGCTGACAGCCAGGCGGTGCGCGTGACCAGCCGAACCTCGCCGCCATGCGGCATGGCATCGCGCGCATTGATCGCCAGGTTGAGCAGCGCTGCTTCCAACTGCGCGGCATCGGCCTGGCAGGGCGGCAGGCCCGTGCCCAACTCGCTGCGCAGTGTCACCTCATCGCCCAATGCGCGCTGCAGCAGCGGTTCGAAGCCCTGCACCAGGCCGTTCACATCCAGTGCTTCGCGCCGCAATGGCTGGCGGCGGGCGAAGGCCAGCAGGCTGGCATTGAGCTTGGCGCCACGCCCCACCGCATCGCGCGCGGCATTGAGAAGGCGGCGCGTCTTGTCGTCGGCGGCCGCGCCGATATGGCGCTCCAGCAGATGCACCGTTCCCAGAATGGTGGTCAGCAGGTTGTTGAAGTCATGCGCGATGCCGCCGGTCAGGCGGCCCATCGCCTCCAGCCGCTGGGCCTGGGCCAGCTTTTCTTCCGCCGCCTCGCGCCGGGCGATCTGGTTGAGCAACTCGCTGCTGTTGCGCGCGAGCGCCTGCTGGACGGTCTGTTCATGCTGCCAGCGGCTCAAGGCGTACCAGGTCAGCGCAAAGAGCGCGACTGCCACCGGCAAGGCCAGCAATGCCGACAGGATGGCGTGTTCGCGCCATATCGCCAGCATGGCATGGCGCGGCATGGCATAGGCGACGAAGATCTGTTCCTGGCCGACGCGGCGCACATTGGCGAGCCAGGCGCCGCCTTGCGCGTCCTGCAATTCCATCCGTACCGCACCGCCGCGGGTGCTGGGCAGCAAGGCCGGCAGGATGGGATGCCCACCCTCGGCGCTCCATTGCGCCAGGATCTGGCCGTCGTCGCGGAACAGCGCAAAGGCGCCCCGGCCAGTGCCCATGCCTGACCAGAGGCGGTCGAAATAGCGCGGCTCGACCGAACCGATCAGCACGCCATCGAAGCGCCCATCGGCCGCCAGCCTCGGGCGGCTGATGGTGAAGGCCAGCGTGCCGGTGGTGCGGCCGATCAGCGGCTCGCCGAAAAAGGTTCCGGTGAAGCCGGCCGCATGCCTGCGGAAATAGTCGCGGCCGGCCAGGTTGACCGCGGGCGTGGGCCAGCTGCGGCTGATGGCGAAGAGGGAGCCGTCCGGCTCGATGATGTGCAGCGCGCGCAGGTGTTCCAGCCGGTCATCCAGCGTGAAGAGCCCCTGATGCACGCGGCGCACCTCGCTGCGCAGCTGCTGCCAGTCACGGCCTTCGATCAATTCGCCGATGCGCTCCAGCACCAGCGTCGCTGTCTCGACCACCTTCAGCGCGTGTTCCTGCGCCAGCGCCCCGGCGCGTTCCACCGCGACCTCGGCCTCGGCCATGGTGCGGGCATAGTCGCGCCAGGCGAAGAGGCCGGCCACCAGCAGCGGCAGCAGCAGCGATGCGGCCAGCAGCAGGCGCTGCGACCACGGCGGCGCCTTCGACTTGTATGCGGTGGTCCAGTCGGTCATGCGCTCGCGCCTTGCAGGATCAACATCTTGCATCGGCTCGTCGCGCCGTCCAATGACGATGCGGTAACGCCCATCGGGTTTCAGCCCACGAGGCCCAGCCGGCCCGCGGCCGGCAGCACATCGGCCAGCCCCAGGCTGCGCAGCGCGTGCCAGTAGATCACCGTGTTGGCGGCGATAACGGGCTTGCCGAGCCAGCGCTCCGCCTCCACCGCCAGTTGCGCGAAGGCAAGGTTGGTGCCCGCCTGCACGATCACCTCGGGGCCGGTGGCGTCCAGGGCGCGCAGCGCCTCGATCTGGCGTTCGACGGTGATGCGCCCGACGTCGCAGGGCGAGGGCGCCTTGAGACCGACCACGGCGGTCACCTGGTGGCCGGTTTCCTCGAAGAACAGCTTCGCCGCGGCATCGCCGACCGGCATGAAGGGCGTGATGATGGCCACGCGCTTCTGCCCGCCCAACGCGCGCAGCGCGGCCAGCATGGCCGAGGACCAGTCCGAGACACCCCGGCCGGTGCGCTTGCGGATGCCCTCCAGCAGCGCCTCTCCGGCAGCGCCGCCGCCGGCGAAATTCTCGACCATGACGCCGAGTGCGATATGGTCCGGCCCGCAGGGCAGCAGGCTGTCGATCGCGGCATCGAGCCCTTCCAGCATGATCTGCCGCGCGGCCAGCGTGTCCATGTTGCCGGCGATCGCGCTATTGGGGTTGGCGATGCGCGCATGCTGGTTGCAGACGCCCGGCGGACGCAGCACCTCCATTTCCGGCTGGACCGTGATATTGGTGGCCGGCGCCACGATCCCGATCATGGCGCGTTCGGCCAGCGGCGGGCGCGGGGCCAGAAGGGGAGCTGTGAATATCAATCCATCCATCCGTAACCCATGGCCCATAACGGCCGGGCGGTCGAGGCGTTGCCTGCCGGACGCTGGACACCACCCCAACCCGATGCTATCCGCGCCCGCTCATTTCCGAACCAACTTGCTCAGTTGAAAGGCCCAGCCTCATGGCCGTCCCAAAGAAGAAGTCCTCGCCCTCGCGCATCGGCATGCGCCGCTCGCACCATGCGCTCGGCAAGGAAGCCTATGTCGAGTGCTCGAACTGCGGCGAACTGACGCGCCCGCACCATGTCTGCTCGCATTGCGGCCATTATGACGGGCGCGAAGTCGCACCCGCGGGTGAAGGCGCGCTGAAGGGCGTGGTCCGCGCCTGAGCGGCGCGGCACCCGGGGGATCGCGGATTGGCTGACCGGATAGCCGCACTGGCCATTGATGCCATGGGCGGCGACGCGGCGCCGGAGATGGTGCTCGCCGGGCTTGAACTGGCTGCCGAGCGCCACCCGGGTGCCAAGTTCCTGCTCATCGGCGATGAGGCGAGGTTGACGCCGCTGCTGGCCACGCATCCGCGGGCGCGGGCGGCGTGCCTGCTGCGTCACAGTGCCGAAGCGATTCCCGGCGACATGAAGCCCACCCTGGCGTTGCGCATGCGCGGCGCCTCCATGCGCATGGCGATCGACGCGGTCGCGGCCGGTGAGGCCGATGGCGTGGTCAGCGCGGGCAATACCGGCGCGCTGATGGCGCTGGCGAAAATCGTGATCAAGACCCTGCCCGAGATCGACCGGCCGGCGCTGGCCGCCATCGCGCCCTCCGCCCGCGGCGACGTGGTCATGCTGGACCTGGGCGCCAATGTGCAGTGCGACGCCCGCAACCTGGTGGAATTCGCCATCATGGGCGATGCCTTCGCGCGCGCCGTGCTGGGCCTGCCCTCGCCCACCATCGGCCTGCTGAATGTCGGCTCCGAGGAGTTGAAGGGCGATGACCGGGTGCGCCAGGCGGCCGAGGTGCTGCGCGCCGATTCGGGAATCAACTTCCATGGCTTCGTGGAGGGCCATGACATCGCTGCCGGCACGGTCGATGTCGTGGTGACCGATGGCTTCACCGGCAATGTCGCGCTCAAGACCGGCGAGGGTGCCTTGAAGCTGATGCGCGACCTGCTGCGCCAGGTCTTCACCAGCTCCGTTCCCGCGCGCATGGGCTACCTGCTGGCCCGCCCCGCGCTGGACCGCTTGCGCGAATGGATGGACCCGCGGCGCTATAATGGCGCCATCCTGTTGGGCCTGAACGGTGTGGTGGTGAAATCCCATGGCGGCGCCGATGCCATGGGCTTCGCCCATGCAGTGGATGTTGGCATGGACATGGTGACGCACGGCTTCACGCAGCAGATCAGGGCGGGCCTGGCGCGTGTTTCGGCGCAGGCGCTGCCCAGCGCGACCGCCTCGGGCATCGCGCAGTGATCCGCAGCCGGATTCTCGCCGCCGGTGGCTACCTGCCCGCCGATTGCGTGGACAATGAGACCCTGGCCGCGCGCTTCGGGCTCGACACCTCCGATGCCTGGATCCGCGAGCGCAGCGGCATCCGCCAGCGGCACCTCGCAGCACCGGGAGAGACCGCGAGCGCCATGGGCGCTGCCGCCGCCCGGCAGGCGCTGGAACGCGCGGGCGTCGCGGCGGAGGAGGTGGATGCCATCATCGTCGCCACCGCCACACCGGACAGTTCCTTCCCCGCCACCGCGGTGCGAATCCAGGCGGCACTCGGCGTCACGCGCGGCTTCGCCTTCGATGTGCTGGCCGCCTGCACGGGCTTCGTCTACGCGCTGTCGGTCGCCGACAGCATGATCCGCACCGGCGCCGCGCGCTGCGCGCTGGTGATCGGGGCCGAGACCTATTCGCGCATCCTGGACTGGACGGATCGCGGCACCTGCGTGCTGTTCGGCGATGGCGCGGGGGCCGTGGTGCTGCGCGCCGAGGAGGGCGAGGCGGGCATCCTGTCCACGCATCTGCACGCCGATGGACGGCATGCCGGCATTCTGCATGTGGAAGGCGGGCCGGGCAGCACCGGCACCACCGGGCTGCTGCGCATGGCGGGGCCGGAAGTGTTCAAGCATGCGGTGACCAAGCTTGCCGCCGTCGTCGACGAAGCACTGGCGGCCAATGGCCGCACGCGGGCCGATATCGATTGGCTGGTGCCGCACCAGGCCAATATCCGCATCATCGAAGGCATGGGCCGCAAGCTCGGCCTGCCGCCGGAGAGGGTGGTGGTGACGGTGGACCGGCATGCCAATACCTCCGCCGCCTCGATCCCGCTGGCGATGGCGGAGGCCTGCGGCGATGGCCGCTTCAAGCCCGGAGACCTGCTGCTGATCGAGGCGATCGGCGGTGGGTTGACCTGGGGTTCGGCGCTGGTTCGCTGGTAGCGGCGCGGGGTCTTCACGGCCGCGCGCCCGCCCCATCATCCGCCGCGCAGCAATGCGCGCAGAAACACCCGCACCGCCTCATCCTGGCTCAGGCCGATCGCGGTCTGGATCGCCTGATCACCCGGCCGCGCCTCGCCCAGCGCCCTCGGCCACGCGCCGGGCACCTGCGGGCAGCC
>JAIXVH010000021.1 GCA_027483125.1 Acetobacteraceae bacterium
CGCAGGCGCGGCGGTTCCAGCACGCGGCGCAGGCGCACCTTGGCGGCGGTCAGTGCCTGCGCATCGGCCGCGGTCTCCAGCGCCTGGGCCTCCCGCAAGACGGCCTTGGGGTCGGCGTCGAAGGCGGCGAGCGTGCGCAGGAAGGTGCGGCGGCCGGCGGCATCGGCGGCCACGTAGAATTGCGCGAGGCCGGCGGCCCGCGCACGTGCCGAAACCGCGCCGCCGCGGCCATCGAGGCAGGCGCGCATGCGGGCGGACAGGTCGGTGGGTTCGGCGCGCGGGCTGCGCTCGCTGATGTCACGCCAGAGGCCGGTGACACGTTTCAAGGCGCGGTCGAGGAGGCCCTCGGCCGGGGCAATCGTTTCCATGCCGGACAGAGTGCCACGGCCTACGCGACATATCCAGAAACATCTCGCGCGGCATGCCTTGCCGATTTGCAACCTGGCCGTGCCGGCCTATACCCGCGCCAACAAAATGAGGGAGAACGATGATGACCCAGCGCAGCATCCAGGAACTCTACGCTGATGACCCCGAGCGCGCGGATGCGCTGGCCTGGGGCCGCCGTGGCGCGCTGAAGGGCGCATCGCTGGCCGCCATGGGAGTCGCGGTCGGTGGTGCCATTCCCTTCGCCGGCAACATGGCGCCGGGCACCATGCCGGCCCTGTTCGCGCGCCCTGCCGCGGCCCAGGGCGCGGCCCCGCGCATGATGACGCTGCCCGGCAAGGTGGAGATGCTGCTGCAAGGCGAGCGCCCGCTGGTGCTGGAAGCCGCCGAGACGGATCTGGATGACGCGGTCACGCCCTATCGCCGCTTCTTCGTGCGCAACAATGGCCAGACGCCGGAGCCCGCGGCGGGCGACCCGAATGCCTGGCGCATGCGCTTCGAAGGCGAGGTGAACACGCCGCTCACGCTGACGCTCGGCGAATTGCGCTCCCGCTTCGAGAACGTGACCCGCGTGCTGCAGATGGAATGCGGCGGCAATGGCCGCAGCTTCTTCGCGCCGCAGACGCGCGGCAACCAATGGGGCAATGGCGCCATCGGCTGTGCGCAATACACCGGCGTGCGGCTGCGCGACGTGCTGCGCGCGGCGGGCATTCGCGACACCGCGCGCTTCACCGGCCATCACGGCGCTGACCCGCATCTGTCGGGCGATGCGAACCGCGAGGCGATCAGCCGTGGCATGCGCATCGCCAAGGCGATGGACGAGGACACGCTGATCGTCTGGGCGATGAACGGGGAGCCGCTGCCGCATATCCATGGCGGGCCGGTGCGGCTGCTGGTGCCGGGCTGGCCGGGCAGCCTGTCGGCGAAGTGGTTCAACCGGATGCAGCTGCGCGCCAACCCGCATGACGGCGCGGGGATGGGCGGCACCTCGTATCGCATTCCCGCACGCCCGATCGTGCCGGGGTCCAACAATAATGGCGCGGATTTCGTCGAGCAGGAGAGCATGCTGGTGCGCTCCATCCTGTCGAGCCACGCGCATGGCGCGCGGCTGCCGGCGGGCACGCGGGCGCTGGATTTGCGCGGCGCGGCCTGGGCCGGGGACCTGTCGGTGCGGGCGCAGCATGTCAGCGTGGATTTCGGCCAGACCTGGCAGGAAATGCAGCTGGCAGCCCCGGCGAACCGCCACGCCTGGCAGCGCTGGCAGGGCCGCGTGGCGCTGCCCGCGGATGGCTATTACGAGGTGTGGTATCGCGCCACCGACAGCGAGGGCCGCATGCAGCCGCATGCCGCCGCGAACTGGAACCCGCAGGGCTACAACGCCAACCCGATCAGCCGCATCGCGGTGCTGGTGGGTTGATGCGCGCGCTGCTGGCGATGCTGCTGGCCGCGGGCACCGCGCTCGCGGCCGAGGACCCTTCGGTGCTGCCTGATGCGCCGAACCGGGATGAGATCTTCTACTTCTGCACGGCCTGCCATGGCAGCGCGGTGATCACCCGCTCCCGCCTGTCACGCGAGCAATGGGACGGGCTGATGGACTGGATGGTGGAACGCCACGGCATGTCCCCGGTGGAGGGTGATGAGCGGCGGCAGATCGTGGATTATCTGGCGCAGCATTTCGGCCCGGCACAGGCGGCGCCTGCGCGGGGGCGCAACCCCTTCCTGAATTGAGCGGGATGCCTGGCTCCGGATCACGCATCGATCCATCGCCGGGATTGGTGCCGCCTGGGGGGATCGGCTGTCAGATGGTGTCGGCGTTGCGGCAGCCACCGCCGGGGGGCGTTGCCGGCATCGCGTGATGGTCTTCCGGCTTACATCCGGCTCGCCAGTTGCGACCGGATCGCTTTGGCGGTTTCGTGCAGCAGCAGGGCGGTGTCAGGTAGGCCTTTCTGCTCCGCCAGCGTTGCGATCTGGGCAACCAGCTGGATGACGTTGCAGCGCTGGTCGGCCGCATGGCCATGCGTATCGTCCTGGTCCGGGAACGGCGTCGCGTCCGGCAAGGGTATCGGGGCGCAGGGAGCGGCATGGAACTCCGGTTGCGCCGGCGCGCACCCAATGCAGTCAGGATTGGTACTCATGACAGAGGCACCGGATTAAGGCTGCCGCCAGGCTGATGCAGGCCCGCTGCCGGCGGTGCGATGGTCATGCGCATGCCTGGGATACGGCGCGTTGACCGGGGGCCGGGGAGGAAGGGCCCCACATGCAAGGACAGGCGCTGGCATAGCATGGCTGTGAATGACATGAGCGGCACTTTTCTCCGTGATGGTCATTGCGCAGTCGTGGGTCTGTCGAGCGCTGGTGACCGTCGCGAGTGTTTCATTTTGAAAATTCGCAACCATGACGAGTGCCCGTTCCGTCTACGTAACCGAAAAAACACGAATCCGTGACAGGTTGCAACTCGTTGCTATCGGGGATGGCCATGGCTCCACCCGCGCTGAATGCGATCGCATGGTAAAAAGCATCAATATTACAGGCGACTATTGTTTCTTGTTGCGAAATTCCATCAGAGATCACGATTACGTCAAAATAAATCTTTTGTCACGTAAAATCCTGGCTCGTCGGGCGAATGATGCATCGACCGCTTCTGCCTTGACCCCCACACTTCGTTCCAGCCCGCTTGACCCGATGCCTGGAATTAATATTCCATAAATTATATGTTTCGAACTGTGAAAGCCAGGAATCAATGAATGAGGCAATTCTTTATCAGGGAATCAAATCGGCCCTGGGGGAGATGTTGAGCAAGTCCGCCAACCCGGCGGCCTTGGCCGAGCGGCTGCGCCGCGAAGCCGACCAACTGGCAACACAATTCGCGCCGGGAAGCGACTCCGAGCAGGTGATCGAACTGGTCGAACGCGCGATCGCCGAAGCCGTGCAAAGCCTTCCTGCCCGTCGCCCGAACTGACCAGGCCGCCCCGCCACATCGCGCGGCACAATCGCCTTGGCCCCACGCGCTTCCGCTTCCGCCAAGCTGCTCTATATGCCACCCATGAGCGAAGCCCTGACGCCACCGCCGGGTGGCCTGCTGCTGGCCAGCAGCAAAGCCGACCCCCGCCTGATCGAAGCCGCGGATCGCACCGCCCGCGCCTGGCAACACCCGGGCACCGCACCGCTGCGCCTGGGCTCCGAAGAGCACAAGCAGGCCGCCTGCGCGATGTTCCGCGAGACCTTCAACCCCTACAAGCCCAGCATCATCGAATGGCCGCGCCTGGAGCCGGACGCGCAGAACCGCCTGACCAGCCTGCCCATCTGGGACATCGCGGTGCAGACCGAAGGCAATGCCCGGCTGCGCATGCTCTCCTATGCGCGCCGCCACCCCGACCCCGCCTGGAACGCCGCCATCGAGCAGAATGGCTGGGAGGAAGGGCGCCACAAGGTGGTCATCTCCGACCTGGTGCGCAGCTACGGAATCCAGCTGGAACCGGAGCCCGAATACCTGGAACCGAAGGACGCCGAATGGGCCTACATGACCACCGGCTTTTCGGAATGCGTGGACAGTTTCTTCGCCTTCGGCCTGTTCGATCTGGCACGGCAATCGGGCTATTTCCCGCCCGAATTGGTGGACACGTTTGAACCCGTCATCCAGGAAGAAGCCCGGCACATCCTGCTGTTTGCCAACTGGCTGGCCTGGCACCGGCGCAACCTGCCGATCCACAAGCGCATCTGGTTCGAACTGCGCGTCTGGGCTGTCTGGGTGACGATCGGCTGGGAGCGCATCGGCCTCGCACGCGGCATGGGCGGCGGCCCGAAAGAGGCCAAGGGCGCCGAAAACCAGGACGTGAACTTCACGGTGAATGGCGCCAATTCCATGTCGAATCACGACGTGTCCTTGCGCGAAATGCTGGAGATCTGCCTGGCCGAAAATGACCGCCGTTTCGCGGGCTATGACCAACGGCTGCTGCGGCCCACCACCATGCCGGCGCTGGCCCGCTTCGCCAAATTCTTCATGCGGAAGAAGCCGAAACCCGCGTGAGCCTCGCCCCTCTGCACTTGGCGGGCGAGCGCTTGATGCTCTGCCCCTCCGGCGCCTTGCTGTGGCCGGCGCGGCGCCTGATGGCGGTGGCTGACCTGCACCTGGAAAAGGCCAGCCACTACGCCGCGCGCGGCCGTTTCCTGCCGCCCTATGACACGCGCGAGACCCTGCTGCGCCTGGCCAATGCGCTGCGCCGCCACGGCCCCACGCAGCTCGTGCTGCTGGGCGACAGTTTCCATGATGATGACGGCGCCGCGCGGCTCGGCGCGGAGGACCGCGCGCAGCTGCTGCGCCTGCTGGAGGGCCGCGCCGTGACCTGGGTGCTGGGCAATCACGACCCCAGCCCGCAGGGGCTGCCGGGCGATTCAGTGGCGGAACTGGCGCTCGGCCCGGTCACCTTCCGCCATATCGGCGGCGCGCCCTTGCCACGGCAAGGTGCGGCGGAGATCAGCGGCCATTTCCACCCCAAGGCCACGCTGGACACCCGCGCCGGCCCGGTCTCCCGCCCCTGCTTCCTGACCGACCCGCGCCGCGTGGTGCTGCCGGCCTTCGGCGCGCTGACCGGCGGCCTGGATGTGCGTGACCCGGCGCTGGCGGCGGTGGTGCGGGCCGGTCGCGTCTTCATGCTGGGGCGTGAGCGGCTGCACAGCGTGGCGCTGGCGCCAGCGGTGCGGCCCATGGCCCCGCCAGCACTCAATCAGCGGTGATGTTCGCCGTGCGCACGATCTCCGCCCAGCGCTGGCCTTCGCTGCGCACCAGCGCGGTGTAGTCCGCCGGCGTCATGCGGTTGGGCGTGGTGCCGAGATCGGCCAGGCGTTCGGCCACCGCGGGCTGGTTGAGTGCCGCGACCAGGGCGGTGTTGATGCGCTGGACCACCGCGGCATCCATGCCGGCCGGGCCTGACAGGCCGAACCAGTTATTCGCCACCAGCTGCGGGAAGCCGCGTTCGACGAAGCTCGGCACATTCGGCCAGCGCGCGGAGCGGGTTTCGCTGGTCACGGCCAGCAGGCGCAGCCGGTCATTGCGGCCGATATCGGCAATGGCGGCCATCACCCCTTCCGTGTTGCCGGCGATCACATCCAGCACCGCCGGCGCCGCGCCGCGATAGGGCACATGGGTGATGGTCGCACCGGGCACGGCGCGGGCCAGAATTTCGGTCTTGGCGTGGCCGGAGGTGCCATTGCCGGAAGAGCCCACGCGCACGCCGGGCGCGCGCCGCGCGGCGTCCAGGAACTGTTCCAGCGTCTCGAAGCGGCTGGTCACCGACACGCCCAGCGCCGTCGGCACGGCCGCGATCAGCCCGATATGCGAGAAGTCGCGCATCGGGTCATAGGGCAGGGCGCGGTTCACCGCCGGCCCGATGCCTTGGCTGGCGATGTTGGAGACCACCAGCGTCAGCCCATCCGGGGCTGATTTGGCCACATGGTCCGAGCCGATGGCGCCGCCCGCGCCGGCGCGATTGTCGATCACCACGGGCTGCCCAAGCCCCGCTTCCAGCAAGGGCTGCACCAGGCGCCCCAGCAGATCGACGGTGCCGCCGGGCGGGAAGGGCACCACGATGCGCAAGGGCCGCGCCTGCGCGAAGGCGGCGAAGGCGGGGGTGGAGAGCAGCAGGGAACGGCGCAGCATCAGGTGGTCTCCTTGATCCAGGCGGGCATGGTCCAGCGGGCGGGCGGTTCGGCGGCCAGTCGCGTGATGGCCGAGCGCAATGTGGCATGGGCGGCGCGCACCGCGTCAGCCCCCTCGATGACGCGCCCCTGGCCGGGGCAGATGCGCAGGACCGGGCGGTCCATCACCGCATCCAGATCGGCCAGGATGGGGGCGGGGTCGATGCCGCGCAGCCAGTCGAATTTGGCGCTGATCATCAGGGTGGGGTCGGCCGCCGCATCATCGGTGATCCAGCCGAAACTGTCGGAGGTGAAGAGCGTGCCGGTGGTGTGTTCGAAGAACCAGTTCGTGGCCAGCAGGCGCAGCAGCACGCGCAAGGGCTGGATGCGCAGCCGGCCGACGGCCAGGATCTCATCCACCGCCAGGCGCGGCGTGGCCACCGCACCGCCCACACCGGTCAGTTCCAGCGGGTTCAGCACGCCCACATAGGGCGCTTCGGTGATGGCGAATGCGCGCAGCATGGCGGGCAGGTTGGCCATGCCATCCTGCTCGCGCCGCGTGTTCAGCAGGCGCCGGCGCGTGGTTCCAGCCAGGCTGGGCGCGAGCCCTTCGCGGATCGCATCCCAATGCACCGGCAGGCCGGTGTCGATGCCGATCCACTCCGCGCCATCGCGCAGCGCATAGGCGTTGACGCGCAGCCGGCCGGGGAAATGCGCGGGCAGCCAGGTGATGCCGGGGGCGCGGCCGTCGATCCAGCCGGAAGCCTGCCAAAGCCTGCCTGCGATGATCTCGCTCACGCGCCCATGCCCGCCTTGAAATAGGGCATCATCCGCCGCCAATCATCGACCACCGCGCCATGCGCGCCGCAGAGGAAGGCGGGGTCCAGCGCTGCCAGCAGCCGGTCCATGGCGGCCGCACTCTCCCGGCAATCGGTGTAGCGCGGCCAGTGCAAAGCCTTGTCGTTGAAGTCCTGCATGATGGCGATGTCGGGCGGCGCCACCTCGGAGGTGAAGCGGTCCGACTGGCCGGGCGCATGCGGGTGGAAACAGGCGCAGGCGTCGGAGACGAAGAGCGTGCGCGAGGTGTCATCCCAGGCCCAGAGCGTGTCCGGCAAATCGCGCCAGATGGGCGCGATGAAGGTGATGCGCCGATCGCCCAGATCGACCGCATCGCCATCCGCCATTTGGCGGAACCGCGCGCTGTGTTGCGGCAAATAGAGCTGCCAGTCGCGCATGTCCCCCACCGCGACGGCTTGCGGGAACAGCTCCAGCCAATGCGCCAGCAGCCCGGCATGCGGCAGCTCGCCATGGGTCGGGAAGATGTGGGTCAGGGCCGCGCCGTCGAGGAAGGCCAGCACATCGGCCGTGACCTGATCGCGATGCGCGGGGTGGCCGGTATCGACCAGCATCGCGCCCTGGCGGCCGCGCAGCAGGTAGCAGGAATAATGCGCAAGCATGCCGGGCACCGAGGCCGCCATGCAGCCGCCGGTCCAGAGCAGTTCGGGGGTGATGGCGCGCGGCAGGGTTCCGGTCATGTCCAACCCTATCACAAGGGCAGGTCGATCCAGGAGAGGTGCCCGCCCTTGCCGGCGCCGGTATCCACGAACACCGCCTCGCCGCCGCGCGCCCCGCGCAGGCGCAGTGGTCGGCCGTCCTTGCTGCGCGTGTCGTGGCCGCAATAGACGGTCATGCCCTGCGGCACGCTGTCCAGCCAATGCAGCAGCCTTTCGGGGAAGCCATCGCGGCGGATGCCGGTGGCCACCTGGCCATAGAGCGCGCGCGTCAGCGGCGGTTCGGGGCGGCGCGTGCCGGCATCGGGTGGCGCGTCATTGTGCAGCATGTCAGGGTGGTAGGCGGCGTGCACGAAGAAGCTGTGATGGCGGCGCAGCCAGGCCGGGGCGCGCGCCACTTCGGTGATGATGCGCGCGCGCAGCGCCTCGCCATCCGGTGCGGCGGCAAGCTGGGCGAGGGTGGATTCCAACCCCTCCAGCGTGCCGCGCAGCCGCGCCCCCAGCAGCGCGCGGCGCAGCTTGTGCTCATGATTGCCCAGCATGAACAGCGCGCGGCCGGCATCCATCATGGCGAAGATGCGCCGCAGCACGCCGGGGCTGTCGGGGCCGCCATCGGTCAGGTCGCCCAGTTGCAGCAGGAACAGGTTCTGGGCCTCGGCGCCATCGGCCGCGGCGGTGAAGCCGCGCATATCGCCATGCACATCACCCACCACGCGCAGGCCTTTGAAACCACGTTCGGCCAGGCGCAGCGGGTCGAGCATCAGGCCGCCGCCTTCAGCCTGGCATAGGCTGCCAGCGCGCGGTCGCGGCCTTCGCTGAGGCCGATGATCGGCGGCGGATAGCCCGGCGGCGGGCGCGGCGCCTCCCAGGGCTTGTGGATGTATTTGTCGGGCAGTGCGGCCAGTTCGGGGATGAAGGCGCGCACATAGGCGCCGGCGGGGTCGAATTTCTCGCCCTGCAGCACCGGGTTGAAGACGCGGAAATAGGGCGCGGCATCCGCCCCGCAGCCCGCCACCCATTGCCAGGAGGCGCTGTTGGAAGCGAGGTCGCCATCCACCAGCGTGTCCCAGAACCAGGCCTGGCCATCCTGCCAGGGTTGCAGCAGGTGCTTCACCAGGAAGGAGGCCACGATCATCCGCACGCGGTTGTGCATCCAGCCGGTGTGCCAGAGCTGGCGCATGCCTGCATCGACGATCGGGTAGCCGGTGAGGCCGCGCTGCCAGGCGCGCAGCAGCCGCGCATCCGGCGCCCAGGGGAAGTTCGCGAAGGCGGGTTGCAGCGGTGTCTCCGGCATATGCGGGCGGTGCCAGAGCAGGTGATAGGCGAATTCGCGCCACAGCACTTCCTTCAGGAAGGTGTGGTCGCCGGTGGCACCCAAGGCGCGCGCGGCATGCCAGACTTGCCGTGGCGAGATCTCGCCCCAGCGCAGATGCGGCGAAAGC
The DNA here is from genome assembly GCA_027483125.1 of Acetobacteraceae bacterium. GTDB lineage: Bacteria > Pseudomonadota > Alphaproteobacteria > Acetobacterales > Acetobacteraceae > Rhodovarius. The sequence goes on from JAIXVH010000021.1 coordinate 8,972, forward strand.
CCCGATGTGCCGGCAATGCCCGGCGTGTTGCGCGCATCCGGATAGGCGCGGATGCCGGGCTGGCCGAAGCGTTCCAGCCGCGCGGCGGCGCCGGCCTCGCCCGGGGTCCAATGCGCGGGGAATTCGGCCCACCAATCGGGGCCGCTGGGGGCAGGAAAATCGCCGCCCGAAGGCGCATCGGGCACCGCATGCAGCCGCGCCGGCGCGGGCAGGGGCGGTGGTGGCTCGCCGGCGGCGAACAGGTTGCGGCTGAAGGGCGTGTAGACGCCGTAAGCGTTGCCCTGGCCGGTGCGCACGCGGTGCGGTTCATGCAGCAGCACGCCCTGGTGCAGATGCAGGCGGCACCCTTGCGCCGCGAGCGCCGCATGCACCGCTTCGTCCCGCGCGCGCGCGGCGGGTTCGTAGAGCCGTGCGGCATGCACGGCATCCGCGCCGATGCGCGCGGCCAGTTCCGGGATCAGCCGGGTGGCATCGCCCTGCAACAGCAGCAGCGGCGCGCCGCGCGCGGCAAGCTCGGCGGCCAAGGCGCGCAGGGATTGCCCCAGCCACCAGATTTGCGCCCCGCCATAGGCCCAGGGGCCGGTCGTGTCATGGATGAAGACGGGCAGCACCGGGCCGGCGGCGGCTGCCGTCAGCGCGGAATTGTCCGCCAGGCGCAAATCCTGGCGGAACCACATGATCGTTGCTGCCATGCAGCGTTACATAGCGCAGCCTGGATAAAGACCAAGCCGGTTGTGCGGGGTTATCGCAAACGCGCGAGCGTGCCGGCTTGGGCGGCGGCCAGCATGGCGGCGGCATCCTCCTCCAGCAGCAGGCGTTCGGCGACCAGGCGTGCGGCGGCGTTGCGCACCGCGGCCAGATAGGCCGCGTTGTCAGCAAAGCGCTCGGCGAGCGGCATGCGCGGATCGCCGGCATGGCGCGTGGCGGGAATGGGCAGCGCGGCGCCCTGGTTGGTGCAGAGCGCGCCTTCTCCGAAGCCCGCCGTGCGCGGGTTGAAGCCCAGGTAACTCGCCCGCGCGGCCTCGATCACCGGCAGGCGGATGCCGCCGATCGCATGGCCATCGGCATCCAGGCGCGGCACGAAGAAGCGATATTCGCCCGTGACGCGCGGCGGCATGACGGAGGTGTCCAGCAGCGGCGCCGGTGTCAGCGAAGTGGGGCGCACCAGGCCCGGAATGGCGGGCCATTGGCCGGGCGGCACCAGCGTGCCGGCGGCCAGTGTCGGCACGCGGGAGGTGGGGGGTTCCACCCCTTCGCGCATCCAGGATTCGAGGGCCACCAGCAGCGCGCGCATCGGCGCGCCGGCCTGCAAGGGGTTGGTGGGCATGGCGCAGAGCCGGCCCTGCGCCGCCCAGGCTTCGGCTGGGGCAAAATGCGGATGCCCCGAGATCATGTAGGCGCGCACATGCTGCGGCAATTCAATGTGATGACCGGCCGGGTCATGCAGGGTCAGGCTGCCGCGCGCGCCCCAGAATTCGAATTCGCTGTCGGTCTGGAAGATGCGCGGGCAGCTGCGCGTGGCCATGCAGGCGCGCAGCAGGCTGTCGCGCCGACCGGTCAGCGGGTCGGTGGTTTCGGCATAGGTGAAGGGGAACTGGTCGGCGGGGTAGAGGCGGTCCGTGTGGTCCGACGGGTTGCGGCCGGGCTGCGCCCAGCGGGCATTGGTGTCGGTGCGGCGGGAGCCTGCGATATGCGGGATCATCGCGTCATAGACCGGCCGGCCCGAGAGGTCCTGGTTGAAGCCCTGGTAGAGGAAATCGCGCAGGAAACGGCCGGATTGCGAGACGCCGAAGGCAATGGCGCGGCCCGGTACGCGGCCGGCGAGCGGGTTGTTCTCGCCCTCGCCATGGCGGAGTGCGGCCGTGATGTCGCGATAGCCCGCGAAGCCCATGCCCAGCACGATCGGGTCGCGCGCGGTGTAGATCACTTCGAAGATGGTGCCGGGCGGCAATTCCGCCGGGCGGGTGATCTCGATGCGGTCGGGGCCTGCCACGTGCAGCGACAGGTCAGGGCGCGTGACGCGCGCATCCACCTGCCGCGCCCGGGCGGTGATGGCGATGCGGTAGGGTTCGGCCAGCGGATAGGTCAGCCGCGCGGCGATGGGGCTGGTGGTGTTGTCGAAGACGAATTCGTCGCGCACCTGGCCGGTGATGCCCGGCACGCGGGGGGCGCGCATATGCAGCCCGGCCTCGGCCGTGTTGTCGCCCTGCCAGCCGAGCAGCACCACGGTGTAGCCCTGGCGGAACAGCCAGGCATTGCCGGCATCGCTTTCGGTTTCCGTGCGGCCCAGGCGGGCGGCGGTGGTGTCGTTGAACAGCTGGCCGATCAAGGGGCGGCCGCGGTTCACCGCTTCCACGATCATGCTGCCATTGCCGCGCGCGGCGTCCACCGGGCGCAGGATGTGGATGTCGATCGCGGCCTCGACGCGGCCGGCGGCGTTGCGCGGCGCGCGGTCGAGATCGGCGATGATGGCGTTGCCGGGGGCGGCGGGGTCGAGCGCGATGACCGCCTGGCCGCGCAGGATTTCATAGGCGCCGGTATTGCCGAAGCGCGCGCCCGCGAAGGCGGGCTGGGGGGGCTGCATCTCGAAGCGCTGCGCGAGCGCAGGCGTGGCCAGCAGCAGCAGGGCTGCGATGATGTGGCGCATGGCGTTTCTCCCGTTTGGGCGGGAGTGTGCGACGTTAGGCCAGATCAATCCAGACCGGGGCGTGGTCGGAAGGTTGCTGTTCCGCCCGCGCTTCGGTGTCCACGCCGAAGCTGGTGAGGCGTTCGGCCAGGTCGGGCGAGAGCAAGGCGTGGTCGATGCGCAGCCCGGTATTGGTCTCGAAGGCCGAACCGTAATCCCAATAGGTATAGGGCCGCGTGCCGAGGGCGGCCGCCGCATCGGTCATGCCGGCCCAGAGAAGCGCGCGGAAGCGGGCGCGGGTTTCCGGGTGGACCAGCGCATCGGTGGGCGGAAGCGCGCCGGGGGCCAGGTCATCGGGCGCGGGGCAGACGTTGAAATCACCCAGGATGGCGAAGGGGCGGAAGGCGTCGAGGTGGTCGCGGGTGCGGGCAGCCAGGCGTTCCATCCAGCGCCATTTATAGGCGATGCCTTCCTCGCCGCCGGAATTGCCATTGGGCAGATAGATGCCGGCCAGCGTGGCGGATTCCGTGGTGATTTCGATGTAGCGGGCCTGGGTGTCGGTCTCCTCGCCGGGCAGGGCTTCGGCGGTCACCTCGAAGGGGATGCGCGCCAGCACCGCCACGCCATTGCGGCCGCCATGCTGGCCTACGGCATGCATGCTGTAGCCGGTGCCGGCCAGTTCGAGGGCGGGGAATTCCTCAGTCTTGCACTTGAGTTCCTGCAGGAACACGACATCCGGCTGGTGCCGTTCCAGGAAGCGGGCCAAGTGCTGCGCGCGGCGCCGCACCGAATTCACGTTGAAACTGGCGAGGCGCAACCGCGTATCAGACCGCAAACGATACGCCGCAGCCGCAGCCGCTGGTCGCCTGCGGGTTCACCATCTTGAAGTGGCTGCCCATCAGGCTTTCGTGCCAGTCCAGCGTGGAGCCGGCCAGGAATTCCAGGCTGGTGCTGTCCACCAGCACGCGCACGCCATCCTGTTCCACCACCAGGTCATCGGCTTCGGGCGCCTCTGCCAGGTCGAAGCCATATTGCATGCCCGAACAGCCGCCGGCGGAGACCGCGACGCGCAGCGCGGCCGCGGGCTTGCCCTGGCGTTGGGCGATGGCCGCGATCTCGGCGGCGGCGCGGGGCGTGACGTGGAATTCCGACATGGGTCCAACATAGCGATGCCGGCGCGACATTTCCATGGTGTCCGCTGCGCGGGTGTTGTTGCGGCGCGGCCCGCGCGGGTGATACCGCCCAACCATGCCCTCACCCGACCGCCGCCCCACCCTGGCCCCCTGGGCCGTCCACCCCGATGCCTCGCGCGGGCGGCTGCATGCGGAACCGGAGGACGCGACGCGCAGCCCCTATCAGCGCGACCGCGACCGCATCCTGCATTCCCGTGCCTTCCGCCGCCTGCAATACAAGACGCAGGTCTTCGTCTTCCACGAAGGCGATCATTTCCGCACCCGCCTGACCCACAGCATCGAGGTGGCGCAAATCGCCCGCAGCCTGGCCCGCCGCCTGCGCCTGGATGATGACCTGGCCGAAGCCCTGGCGCTGGCGCATGACCTGGGCCACCCGCCCTTCGGCCATGCGGGGGAGGAAGCGCTGGATGCCGCGATGCGCAGCCATGGCGGCTTCGACCATAATGGCCAGTCGCTCAAGCACGTCACCATGCTGGAACGCCGCTATGCCGGCTTCGACGGCCTGAACCTGACCTGGGAAACGCTGGAGGGCATCGCCAAGCACAATGGCCCGGTGCGCGCGCCCAAGGGCTACATCGCCGAATATGATTTCCGCCACAGCCTGGACCTGACCAGCCACGCCAGCGCCGAGGCCCAGGTGGCCGCGATCGCCGACGACATCGCCTACAACAACCACGACCTGGAGGATGGGCTGCGCGCGAAGCTCTTCACCATGGAGGAGGTGGCGGCACTGCCGCTGCCCGGTGCGGCGCTGGAACAGGTGAAGCTGCAACACCCGGGTGTGGGCGCCGAGCGCCTGGCGCCGGAAATGGTGCGCCGGGTGATCGGCCGCATGATCCAGGATGTGGTGGATGAAACCGCGCGGCGCATCGAAGTGCTCGACCCCGCGGATGCCGATGCGATCCGCGCCGCTGGCCGCCCCGTTGTGGGTTTCTCCAACAGCATGGCGGAAGCCAATCGCGTGGTGCGCGAATTCCTGTTTGAACGCATGTACCGCCATTGGCGCGTGAACCGCACCATGGGCAAGTCGAAGCGCGTCTTGCAGATGCTGTTCCAGCTGCTGCATGGCGGGCCGCAGATGCTGCCCGATGGCTGGCGCGAACGCGCGGGCGCGGCCGGCACGCCGGGCTGCGCGCGGGTGGTGTGCGACTACATCGCCGGCATGACGGAC
>JAIXVH010000156.1 GCA_027483125.1 Acetobacteraceae bacterium
CGAAGGCGCCGGCGGCGGCTGGTGCGGCCATGGTTCAGGACCTCCCGAAGAGGCCAGCGGGCCTCAGCAACAAGACGATGGCCATGACCACGAAGATCACAGTGGAAGAGGCTTCGGGGTAGAAGACCTTGGTCAGGCCCTCGACCACGCCGAGCGCGAAGCCGGTGATGACCGAGCCCAGGATGGAGCCCATGCCGCCGATCACCACCACGGCAAAGACGATGATGATCAGGTTCGCCCCCATCTGCGGGTTCACCGAATAGATGGGCGCGGCCAGAACACCGGCGAAGGCGGCCAGTGCCACGCCCGCGCCATAGGTCAGCGTCATCATCCGCGGCACGTTGATGCCGAAGGCCTGCACCAGTGCCGGGTTTTCCGTGGCCGCGCGCAGGTAGGAGCCGATCTTGGTCTTCTCGATCACCAGCCAGGTCGCCAGGCACATCACGATCGCGACCAGCACCACCCAGCCGCGATAGATCGGCATGAACATGAAGCCCAGATCCCAGGAGCCCTGGAGTTCGGCGGGAATGCGATAGGGCAGGCCAGAGGAGCCGAACTCATTGCGCACCAGCCCCTCGATGATCAGCCCCACGCCGAAAGTCAGCAGCAGGCCATAGAGGTGATCCAGCTTGTAGAGTGGTGCGATCATCGTTCGTTCGAGCAAGACACCGGTCGCTCCCACGATCAGCGGTGCGAGCAGCAGCGCCCACCAATAGCCGATACCCAGGTAGTTCAGCAGCATCCAGGCCACAAACGCGCCCATCATGAACTGCGCACCATGGGTGAAGTTGATCACGTTGAGCATGCCGAAGATCACGGCCAGCCCCAGCGAGAGCAGCGCGTAGAAGGCTCCGTTGATCAAGCCCAGCAGCACCTGCCCGAAGAGCAGCGGCGTGGGGATGCCGAATATCTCGTCCATGCCAGTTCCTTAGCAAAAGGGCGGGCGGCGCCAAGCCACCCGCCGAACGTCAAATCATCGCACGAAGGCGCAGTTGCCTTCGGCCAGCGGGCGGAAAGCTTCCGCAGCCGGCGTCGTGCGCAGCAGCTTGTAGTAGTCCCAGGGCCCGCGCGATTCGGCAGGCGTCTTCACCTCGAACAGATAGCTCGGCTGGATGCGCCGGCCATCGGCGCGGATGCTGCCCTGGCCCATCGCGTCGTCATCGGTGGGCATGGCCTTCATGCGGTTCACCGTCTCGATACCGCTGGCGCGCGCCGCCGGCACGCCCATCTCCGCCACCGTCTTGAGGTAGTGCAGCACGGTGGAATAGCAGCCCGCCTGCGTCATGCTGGGGCGGAACTGGTTGGGCATGTTGGGCAGCACGCGGCGGGTGAAGGCGCGGGTGCGATCGTTCAGGTCCCAGTAGAAGGTCTCGGTGCAGACCAGCCCTTGGGCGGTCTCCAGGCCCAGCGCATGCACATCGGGCAGGAACATCAGCAATGCTGCCAGCTTGGTGCCGCGCCGGGTGATGCCGAATTCGGCGGCCTGCTTGATGCAGTTCACCGTATCGCCGCCGGCATTGGCCAGCCCGATCACCTTGGCGCGGCTCGCCTGAGCCTGAACCAGGAAGGAGCTGAAATCGGTGGTGCCGGGGAAGGGCGTGCGCACGCCGCCCACCACCCGCCCGCCGGCCCCGCGCACGAAGCCCGAGGTGTCACGCTCCAGCGCATGCCCGAAGGCATAATCGGCGGTGATGAAGAACCAGGTGTCGCCGCCGGCCTGCACCATCGCAGCACCCGTGGACTTGGCCAGCATGTAGGTGTCGTACACCCAGTGGATGGTGTTCGGGCTGCATGCCGCACCGGTCAGGTCGGAGGTGGCGGCTGCGGTGTTCAGGTGGATCTTGTTGCGCTCGCGCGTGATGGTGTTGACGGCGAGTGCGACCGAGCTGGTCGGCAGGTCGGTGATCACATCCACATTGTCGCGGTCGATCCATTGCCGCGCGATGGTGGAACCCACATCGGGGCGGTTCTGGTGGTCGCCCACCACCAGTTCGACATTGATGCCGCGCGTGGTCACGCCGCTGTCCTGGATGGCCTGGCGGACGCAGACGACCGAACCCGGCCCGCCGAGATCACGATACAGGCCGGACTGGTCGCCCAGTATGCCGATGCGCACAGTATTGGCGGCCTGGGCGCGGGCGCGATGCGCGGGCAATGCGCCCCAGGCAGGGGCGGTGGCGGCAGCACCCAGCAGGGCGCGACGGGATGTGCTCATGGTACCTCTCCTCAAGGGCGGGATGCGCGGTCTGGCGCCGCGCTATCCCGGTTGCGTGGTTCAGCGGATCAACGAGCAGCCACCTTCGGCCAGTGGGCGGAACGCCTCTTCGGCGCTCACGGTCTGCAGCACCTTGTAGTAGTCGAAGCGGCCGCGGCTTTCGGCCGGCGTCTTCACCTCGCACAGATAGGCGGGGTGCATCTTGCGGCCATCGGCGCGGATGGTGCCGGCGCCGAAGGCGTCGTCATCGGTGGGCATGGCCTTCATGCGATCGACCACGGCGCGGCCATTGGCCTTGGCGGCGGCCACGCCCATATCGGCGCAGGTCTTGAGGTAGTGCAGCGTGGCGGAATAATCGCCCGCATGGCTCATCGCCACCGGCATATCCGCGCCCGACAGGCGCAGGATGCGCTGGGACACGGCGCGGGTGCGGTCGTTCAGGTCCCAGTAGAAGGTGTTGGCGCAGACCAGGCCCTGCGCCGTCTGCAAGCCCAGCGCATGCACATCGGTGATGAACATCAGCAGCGCGGCCACGCGAATACCACGGCGCGTCAGGCCGAATTCGCCGATCTGCTTGATGCTGTTGATGGTATCGGCACCGGCATTGGCCAGCCCGATCACCTGCGGCCGCGCGGCCTGCGCCTGCAACAGGAAGGAGGAGAAATCGGTCGTGCCCGGGAAGGGGTGGCGCACCGTGCCGATGATGCGCCCGCCGGCCGCGCGCACGAAGTTGGACGTGTCGCGTTCCAGCGCATGGCCGAATGCATAGTCGGCCGTCAGGAAGAACCAGTTCTGTCCGCCCGCGCGCACCGTGGCCAGGCCCGCGACCTTCGCGAGCATATAGGTGTCATACACCCAATGGATGGTGTTGGCGTTGCAGGACCGCCCGGTCAGATCCGAAGTCGCGGTCGATGTCGGGATGCAGATCTTGTTGCGCTCGGCAGCCACCTGCGAGACGGCGAGTGCGACCGAGGACGCGGCCAGATTCAGGATCATGTCGACGTTTTCGTTGTCGATCCAGCGCCGTGCGATGGCGACACCGGCATCAGGCCGGTTCTGGTGGTCGGCATTGACGAATTCGACGTTGAAGCCGCGTTGGCCGAATTCCTGGATGGCCAGGCGCGCGGCGGCCAGCGAATTCGGCCCGTTCAGGTCACGGAAAGGCCCCGAGAAATCGGTCAGCATGCCGATCTTGATGGTGTTCGCGGCCTGCGCCTTGGCCGAGCGATAGGGCAGGGCGCCCCACACGGGGGCGGTGGCGGCGGCGCCGAGAACGGCGCGGCGGGTCGTATCGGTCATGCTTGCTCTCTCCTGGACGTGAAGGGGCGGGCGATCTTGCGTCGCCCTGCCCCGGATGGTGAACCATTCGGGTCTGATCGGATCAGTCTGGAACAGATTGATCCGTGAATCAGCCCCGCAACATCACTCCAGCATGAGTCAGAAACACCCGATCATGCTGGAGCCGCTATGCGAGGTGATTCACCGCTTGGGTGATTCCACCTTCGCGGATCACGCTCTAACGCACCAGCGCGCAATTCCCCGCGGCCATCGGGCGGAATGCCTCTTCGGCCGGGGTGGTTTGCAGGAGCTGGTAGAAGTCCCAGGCGCCGCGCGATTCCTGCGGCGTCTTGACCTGGAACAGATAGGCCGGGTGCAGCTTGCGGCCATCGGGGCGAATGGTGCCGGCGCCGAAGGCGTCGTCATCCGTGGGCATCGCCTTCATGCGCGCGATGGTGGCGGCACCATCGGCCTTGGCGGCGGCGACACCCATATCGGCGACCGTCTTGAGGTAATGCGTGGTCGCGGAATAGCAGCCGGCATGGCCCATGGAAGGCCGGTTGCCGCCCGGCGTGCCATTGGCGACGATGCGGCCGGAGACGGCGCGCGTGCGGTCGTTCAGGTCCCAGTAGAAGGTCTCGGTCAGCACCGAACCGCCGGCGGTTTGCAGGCCCAGGCTGTTCACGTCGTTCACGAAGACCAGCAG
>JAIXVH010000392.1 GCA_027483125.1 Acetobacteraceae bacterium
GGCCGTGCCTGGCGGTGTCGATGTGCGCGTGCGGCCAGGTGCCACCATCCGCCATTTCCGCATTGGCAGCCGCGTCGCCCTGGATGTGCTGGACCCGCCAGCCGATGCGCCACAGGCCCAGCCCGCCGCCGCGCCCGCGCCCGCGCCCACAGCCACGCCCGAACCCGCCAGCCGACGCAACGAGCCGGCCAGGCCAGCCGCTGCTGCCGCATCGCCGCCGGCCGCATCCCCGCCAGTCGCCGCGCCAGCCCCGCGCCCATCCGCGCCAGAACCCGCCAGCCCCCGCCGCGAGCCGCCGCGAGCCGCCGAAGCACCCGTGGCGCGCGCGGCGCCCACCCCCGAACCGCCGGCAACCGTGGCAGAGGCACCACGCCCCGCCGAGCCCCCCGCGGCCGCGCCACCCCGCCCCGAACCGCGGCGCGAGGTGCTGCTGCCATTCCCGCCCGATTCCGGCGCCGCGCTGCTGCAGCGTGGCGACGTCTGGATGCTGGCGCTGGATGCCGCACCCAGCGCCGCAACCGATGCCCTGATGGAGATGGGTTGGCGCCTGCAAGCCATCCCCGGCGGCACGCTGCTGACCCATGAAGGCGAAGGCCCGTGGCACCTGCGCCGTTCCGGCACGCGCTGGCTGCTGGCGCGCGGTTCGGCACCCGCCAGCGCCGCGATCCAGCCTGTGGTCGAGAGCGGCACGGCGGCCACCCTGTTGCTGCCGGTGGTCGGCGCGCATCGGGTGCTGAACCTGCAGGACCCATCCTCCGGCCTGCCGCTGCTGATCGGCACGCTGCGCGGAGAGGGCGGGCATGTGGCCATGCCGCGCCGGCTGGTGGATCTGACGCTGCTGGACACGTCGCTGGGCCTGGCGCTGGTCGCGCGGTCGGACAGTGTCTCGATGCGCGCCGGGCAGGACCGCTTCACCGTGCAGGCCGAAGGCCAGTCGCGGCTTGCCTTGGGCGCGGGCGCGGCGGCTCCGGCGCCGCCGGCTGTCGCGCTCAGCCGCAGTTTTGATTTCCCGGCCGGCACGCCCAGCGAGTTGTCCACGCGGCTGCGCTCGCAGCAGGCGGGCATCGCGCAGGCACCGCCGCTGACGCGCGGGCCGCAGCGCATCGCCGCCACCGAGACCCTGCTGGCGCTGGGCCAGCCGCAGGAGGCACAGGCGATGATGCGCCTGGCCCTGGCCGAAGACCCGATCACCGCCGCCAACCCCACCGCGCGATGGCTGGCCGGCGTCGCCGCGCTGCTGGCCGGTCGGCCGGAGGAAGCGCAAACCCTGGCCGGCGATCCGCCCTCGGGTGAGGCCGCGCTGTGGCGCGGGCTGCTGCTGGCCGAACAGGGCGACGGCGCGGCCGCAGCGCCGCTGCTGGCCGCCGGGGCGCCGCTCCTGGCGCAATACCCGCCCAGCATCCTGCGCCGGATTCTGCCGCGCGCGGCCGAGCAGCTGGCCCGCGCGCGCCAGGCTGATGCCGGCACCGAATTGCTGCGCCATGCGCCCGCCGACCTGCCGGGCACCGAATTGGCGCGGGCCATGCTGGCCGAACAGCGCGGCGAAGCCGCGGCCGCGCTCGATGGCTATGACATGCTGATCTCCGGTCGCGATCGCCGCATGCGGGCCGAGGCCATGCGCCGCGCCGCCGAGCTGCGCCTGGCGCGCGGCGAGATCGACGCGCTGGAAGCCTCGCGCCGCCTGGAACGCTCGCTGTATGCGTGGCGCCAGGAAGGGGATGAATTGCCGGCGCGGCGGCGCATCGCCGCCCTGCGCCGCGATGGCGGTGACGCCCGTGGCGCCCTGGAGCTGCTGCAGGAAACCGCAGCCCTGCACCCGGAAGCCGAAGCCGAGTTGCGCGCGGAAATGCGCAATGCCTTCGTCGAATCCCTGCGCAACAGCACCGCGCTGAGCGCCGTGACCATGCATGACGCACATCCCGAGCTGATGCCCGAAGGCGTCGCCGGTGATGAAGCCGCGACGCTGCTCGCCGAACGCCTGGCCGCGCTGGACCTGACCGACCGTGCCGCCCTGGTCATGCGCCAGGCGATCAACCGCGCTGGCTCGCCCGCGCGCCGGGCTCAGCTGGGCACCCGCCTGGCCAGCATGCGCCTGGCCGAGCGCGATGCCGCTGGCGCCTTGCGCAGCCTGGCCGACACCCACGCCCCCGACCTGCCCGCCGAGTTGCAGCGCGAGCGCGACGTGCTGGCCGCCCGCGCCGAGGCGCAGAGCCAGGGCGGTGGCGCCGCGGCGCTGGCAGCGCTCGGCCCCGCCGGGGAGGAAGCGCTGGCCGAGCATTTGGCCGAAGCGCGCGACTTCGCCGGCGCAGCCGCTGCCCTGGGCCGCTTCCTGCGGCGCGAATTGGCCGGCCATTCCGGCCCGGTGCAGGGCCCGCTCGCCCGCAGCGTGGTGCGCCACGCCGCCTTGCTGGCGCTGGCCGGCGACAATCCCGGCCTGGCGCGCGCCCGCCTGGCCCACGCGCCGCTGCTGACCGGCAGCCCCGCCGAAGCCCCCTTCCGCCTGCTGACCACCGACCCGGTGCGCGGCCTGGCCGACCTGCCGCGCATCCAGAACGAACTGGAACTCTTCCGGACCATGCCCGCCAGACTGGACAGCTTGCGGACTGCCACCGCGCCCACGCGCTGACCCGCTTGCGCCCCCCCGGGGGTGTCAGGAAGTATTTTGGCTTTGGGTGCGATTTTCACTTGCACCCGCGCGCCGCTTGCCCCATACGCCCCCTCCACTGACCCCAATCGAACCGACGGCACCTCCGCCGCACAGCCGAAGCAAGGTCGTCTTCTGGTCGGAAAGGTGTTCGCGATGGACGCTCTGCCACTGGGGATGGTCTCGGATCTGCCGAGCAAGACCCACACTTCCACCCATGACGAGGCGAAGGACTATTTCGTCCAGCGCGACGGCATCCGCTTTGCCGGCACGCACCTCATCATCGATCTCTGGGGCGCCACGAACCTGGATGATCCGGCGCATATCGATGCGGTGCTGCGCGATGCGGCGATCGCCTCGGGTGCCACCATCCTGCATGGGCATTTCCATCACTTCTCGCCCAATGGCGGCGTGTCGGGCGTGCTGGTGCTGGCGGAAAGCCATGTCTCCATCCACACCTGGCCGGAGAAGAACTTCGCGGCGCTCGACATCTTCGTCTGCGGCGCCTGCGATCCGTACAAGGCGATCCCGCACCTCAAGACCGGCTTCCTGCCGGAACGGGTGCAGCTCAACGAACAGCGCCGCGGCGTGATCGTCTGACATCGTTCTGACGCTTGACCTACCGGGGGCAGGGCTGCATGGCCCTGCCCTTTGTTATGACGGAGACCGCCAATGGCGACTGATTCCTGGGTGAACGAAACCCTCTACGCCGAATGGGGCCAGCGCTTCCTGGTCAAGCGCGAGCTGGCCCGCGTGCAGTCCGACTTCCAGGACATCGTGGTCTTCGAAAGCCATCTTCATGGCCGCGTCATGCTGCTGGACGGCGTGGTGCAGATCACCGAGCGCGATGAATTCGTCTACCAGGAAATGCTGACCCATGTGCCGCTGCTGGCGCATGGCGCGGCATCGCGCGTGCTGATCATCGGCGCGGGCGACGGCGGCGTGCTGCGGCGCGTGCTGCAGCACCGCAATGTCACCAAGGCGGTGATGGTGGAAATCGATGGCGAGGTGATCCGCCTGGCCAAGGAACACATGCCCGGCATCGCCGGCGATGCCTGGAATGACCCGCGCGCCGAGGTGATCGTGGGCGACGGCATTGACTATGTGCGCCAGGCCGCTGCCGGCAGCTTCGATGTTGTCATCGTCGACAGCACCGACCCGATCGGCGTGGGCGAGGTCCTGTTCACCGATGAATTCTACGCCAATGCCGCGCGCCTGCTGTCGGACAAGGGCCTGATCGTGAACCAGTGCGGCGTGCCCTTCATGCAGGCCGACGAACTGCGCGAGACCAACCTCCGCCGCGCCAAGGCCTTCGCCGATACCTGGGCCTATACCGCGGCCGTGCCGACCTATGTCGGCGGCTATATGACGCTGGGCTGGGCGGCGAAGGATGGCAGCATGCGCCACCATGACGCCGCCACCATCCGCGCGCGCGCCGAAGCCGCCGGCATCCTGGGCGCCACCCGCTACTGGACGCCGGAGATTCATGTCGGCGCCTTCCACCTGCCGCCCTACATCGCCGAAAACCTGGGATGAATAGTGCCGCAACCTGGGCCGAGGCGCGCCCGCGCCTCGCTTTGGTGCTGCTCTGCCTGGCCTTGTTCCTGCCGGGCTTCTTCACGATTCCCGCCTCCGACCGCGATGAATCGCGCTTCGCCCAGGCCACGCGGCAGATGGTGGACAGCGGCGATTATGTCCGCATCCGCGTGGGCGAGGATGACCGCAACAAGAAGCCCGTGGGCATCCATTGGGCGCAGGCCGCCGTGGTCCACGCCGTGGAAGCCACGGGGCTGGGCGCGCGCACGGATATCTGGCCCTACCGCGTGCCCTCGCTGCTGGGCGCCATATTGGCGGTGCTGGCCACCTTCCAGTTCGGCCGCAACCTGGTGGGCAGGCGGGCCGCATTGCTGGCGGGCGCCATGCTGGCCGGCTGCATGGTGCTGGTGGTGGAAACCCATATCGCCAAGACCGATGCGGCGCTGCTGGCCACGGTCGCGGCCGCCATGGGGCTGTTTGGGGCGGCCTATCTGCGCCCGGACGCCTTTACCGCGCGGCACGCCGCCGCCTTCTGGGGCGTGCTGGGCCTGTCCATCCTGCTGAAAGGCCCGATCGGGCCGATGGTGCCGCTGCTGACCGGCATCACGCTCGCCATCATGGATCGTGGCGCGCCCTGGCTGCGCGCGCTGCGCCCGGCCTGGGGCCCGGCCCTGATGCTGGGCATCGCCGCCCCCTGGATGATCGCCATCGGCATTGCCACCGAAGGCCGCTTCTTCGCTGATGCCGTGGGCGGGGACATGATCGGCAAGGTGGGCCAGGGGCAGGAGGCGCATTGGGGCCCGCCCGGCTATTACCTGGGCACCTTCTTCATCGCGGCCTTCCCGGCGGCCATGCTGGCCATTCCCGCCGCCCGCCAGGCCTGGGCCGAGCGCAGCCTGCCCGCCACCCGCTTCCTGATCGCCTGGGTGGTGCCCACCTGGCTGGTCTTCGAGGCGGTGGCGACCAAGCTGCCGCACTACACCCTGCCCACCTATCCCGCGATCATGCTGCTGATGGCGTATTGGGCGATGGACCCGCTGCGCATGCCGCCCGCGCGCTGGATGCTGTGGCTGATGCGCGGGCTCTTCGTGCTGGCGGCGGCGGGGCTGGCCGCCGTGGCGCTGGTGGTGCCGGTCGCGGTGACGGGCCATGTGGTCTGGACCGCGCTGCTGGCCTTCCCGGCGGCCATCCTGTTGATCTGGCTGGTCTGGCGCGCCGTGGGCGCCGGGCAATGGCCGCGCGCGGCGGCACTCTCGGCCGTTTTCGCGGCACCGCTCTACGCCACCGTGCTGGAGGGCACGCTGCCGCGCATCGAGCCGCTCTGGGTCGCGCCACGCCTGGCCGCCGCCCTGCCGCCGGGCCTGCCCAGCGAGCGTTTCGGCATCACCTGGCATCATGAACCCTCGGTGCAGTTCGCGGTCGGTGGCGGGTTGCGCAAGCTGCCCGATGGCGCGGCGGCCGCGGCCTTCCTGGCGGATGCGCCGGGCCGGGTGGTGGCCGTCGAAGGCCGCACGCTTGCCGCATTCCAGGCCGATATCACCCGCCGTGGCCTGCCGGTGCAGACCATCGGGCTGGTCTCCGGCTACAACTACTCGCGCGGCCGCCCCGTGACGCTGCATTTGTATCGGACCGCACCATGATCTCCTGGATCACCGATGTGATCGCCGCCGGCGGCATCTGGGGCATCTTCGCCCTGATGCTGCTGGAGAACCTGTTCCCGCCCATCCCTTCGGAGCTGATCATGCCGATGGCGGGCTTCGCGGTCGCGCGCGGGCAGATGTCCATGACGGGCGTGCTGCTGGCGGGGCTGCTGGGCACGATCGCAGGCAATGCCGTGTGGTTCGAAGCGGCGCGCTGGTTCGGGGCGGCGCGCACCAAGGCGCTGGTGGCCCGCTTTGGCGGCTGGCTCGGCATCACGCATGCGGATATGGACAAGGCCGAGGTGACGCTGCGCCGCCATGGCCCCTGGGCGGTGCTGATCGGCCGGCTGATGCCTGGCATCCGCACCGTGATTTCCATCCCCGCCGGGCTGATCGAGATGCCCCGCGGCCTGTTCTACGGCCTGACGGCGCTGGGCAGCGCGGTGTGGATCGGGCTGCTGACTGTCACCGGCTATGTGCTGGAGGAGCGCTTCGGCGTGGTCGAGACCTGGCTGGACCCGGTGGGCAAGGTGATCGTGGTGGTCGTGGCGGCGCTGATGCTCTGGACGCTCTGGGCGCTGTGGCGCCGGCGCTGAACGGAGCGGCCTTCAACCCAGGCAACGTCTGCCGCGCCGCTGGTGAGAGCATGTTCAAGCAAAGCGGATACGCGCAGCGACCCGGACAATGCGGCCAAGCAAAGAGCTAGGCCGGTTGAGCCGCATATGATGGCTGTGAAGCCGGTCTAGACCCGCAGATCGAGCAGGGAACCCCGCGGCAGCGGCCGGTTGGGCTGTGGCGGCACAGCCTCCAGCGCGCGTTGGGGTTGCGCATCCTGGGCGCGGGCCTGGGCCTGCTGCACCGGCGGGATGCCTTGGCCTGCGGCGCCTTGCGCCGGGCGGGTTCGGGCGACCTCCTGCGTGAAGGAGGCGAGGGAGTTGAGCGAGATCATGCGGACCACTGTCCACGCTAAACGTGAATCGCCCCTTAACGGGCGTTGTTTTTCTGCGGGGCTCAGGGGACGGATGCGGGCCATGCGCGAAGATCGCGCGCCGGGCCGTTAACCTTCTAGCAACCTATGGTGGTATTGCGGGCGCCGCACCATGAAAAAGGGCGGCCGCATCGCTGCGGCCGCCCCGAAGTTGCACCGGTCGCCCGGTGTCAGTCCACAGCCTGGGCCTTGTCCGCGAGGCGGACGCCACCCTTCGGGATGCGGATATCCTCGATGAACTGCACCATCGCTTCCGACGGCTTCTGGGTGAACTGGCTCACCACATAGATCACCAGGAAGGACAGCGGCACGCCGAAGACGCCGCCCGAGATGTTGTTCAGGCCCCACAGCCGCGCCACGCAGCGACCGCGCAGGGTCACGTGGTCCGTGGTCAGGCCCGACCCCGTGAACATGCTGCCAAGCCAGGCCAAGGAACCATCCTGGATGGCGGCCGGGTTGGCCACCAGGCCCTGGGCATAGGTGCGCCACTCGGCCGAGGTGCCCGCGAGGTTCGCGGTGGTGCGTGCCGCCGCCAGGATCGCTTCCTTCGTGGCGAACACTTCCATGAAGTGCAGCCCGAAGAACTCGGTCCAGACCAGGTAGCCGAAGGTCACGATGTAGCCCACGGCCATGCCCCAACAGGCCGCCGTGTTCGTCGTGCCCTTATACCAGACACCCATCACCAAGGCGGCGAACAGGCCGGCTGCGGCGATGGAGAAGGCCCAGGCGACGAGGAACAGGATGTCCGCGCCCATGGAGCCCGCCGTCCAGGCCGCCAGGATCGACACCACGATCAACAGACCACGGCTGACCGCCATGCGCTTTTCCTGCGAGGCGTTCTTGTCGATCATGCGGTAGTAGACGTCATGGCTGAGCGCATTGGCCAGCGCCAGCAGCAGGCCGTCGGCGGTCGACAGCGCCGCCGCCAGACCACCAGCGGCCACCAGGCCCGCGATGACATACGGCATGCCGGCGATTTCCGGCGTGGCCAGCACGACCACGTCAGGGTGCATCTGGAATTCCGCCAGCTGCAGGATGCCGTCACCGTTCAGGTCACGGATGTTGATCCAGTTGACGCCATAGGGCGACATCAGCTGCCAGTTGCGGATCCAGTCCGGCAGGTTCGCGATCGGCTGGCCGATCAGCGTCTGGTAGACTTCCAGCTTGGCGAAGGCGGCATAGGCCGGCGCCGTGAAGTACAGCAGGAAGATGAAGAACAGCGACCACGCCACGGATGCACGGGCTTCACGCACGGACGGCGTGGTGAAGTAGCGCATCAGGATGTGCGGCAGCGCCGCCGTGCCCACCATCAGGCAGAAGACCAGGGCGAAGAAGTTCACCGCGGCATTCATGTTGAACTGGCCAGCCGCGTTCACGAAGGGCGAGGCGTGCGGCAGCACCACCATGCCCGCAGCGCGGAAGCCTGCTTCCAGCTCGGTGATGCGTTCCAGCGCGTAGCCATACATCAGCTGCGGCACCGGCACGCCCGTCACCTTGATGGACATCAGGATGGCCGGGATCAGGTAGGCGATGATCAGGATGATGTACTGCGCCACCTGGGTCCAGGTGAC
>JAIXVH010000398.1 GCA_027483125.1 Acetobacteraceae bacterium
GGCGCGTTCAAGGGCGATCGCCATGTCGCGCTCGCGGTTGGTGCCGGGGAAGGTGATGATGGCGGCGTGCATGTCTCAGTCCTGCGGTTGCGCGCGGTTGGGCAGCAGATGGCGGAACAGGGCCTGGCGCTCCCGCACCTCTTCCATCGTGGGTTTTTCGGTCAGCGCCGCCTCACGCGCCGGCGCGCTGAGGGCGACCAGCGCCAGGAACAGCACCGGGGCTGCCAGCATGCAGGCCGGGAAGATGGTGGAGAGCGGGATGTCGCGCAGCCAGGCGGGCGGCGACAGCCAGATGGTCAACCAGGTCATCGGCAAGGCGGCAATGGCCATGGCTGCCAGCATCGCGGCCAGGACCAGGGCCGGGATGACGGGGAAGAACAGCAACAATCCCGCGCTGAAGCCCATGCGGCACTTCTCGCATCATTGCAGCCAGACCCGCAACCATTGCGTGCCGCCCAACACCGCGAGCGTGCCGATGGCCGCGATGGCGGCCGCCGTCACCCAGCGATTGGCGCGGCGCTTCTGCCTGGCAACCCAGCCGACCTTGGCCGCCGCGACATCATTCCGCCGCGTCTCGCGCCAGCCGAGCGCCATCGCGGCCAGCACGGTCAGCACGATCATCATCAGCATGGAGGCCTTCATCCCCATGGGATGAACAGCCAGGCAATGGGGTTGCGCCAGCCCTCGATGGGCAGGGAGATGAACCAGAACAGCCCGCCCAGGAACGCCTTGGAGAGCAGGAAGAAGGCTTCGGCGGTGGCATGGCGGCCTTCGAAGCCCGCGCCGAACAGCAGGAAGCTGCCGGCGGACAAGGTGCGCACCGCGCAGAAGCTCAGCGACACCGCGACGAAGACGCGCAAACTGGCCGGCATGCGCGCGGCATCCGCGGTCATGGGATGTCGACCGTGAAGCTCTCGATGACGGTGTTCGCCAGCAGCTTGCGCGCCATCTCCTCGGCGGCGGCGCGCGCGGCCGTGGCGTCCGTCTCGGCGATGTCGAGCAGGATCACCTTGCCTGCGCGCACGTCGTGGACGGCATCGAAGCCAAGGCTGCCCAGCGCCTGCTGGATGGCCTTGCCCTGGGGGTCCAAGACGCCCGCCTTGGGCATCACCGTCACTCTCACCCGCATACCCAATCTCCACCTGCGCCGATCAGGCGCCAACCACCGAGGATGCGGCCGCAAGGCGGCCGCCGCGCCCAAACCAACCATGCAGCCAGCGCGCCCGATATGGCGCGAAAGCCACGCGCACGGCGCCTGAGTGCGCCAATGACTGCTACTGCATCATCTCGGGACCCTTGAGGTCCCGCACGCCGGCTTCGGGCAGAATGCCCAGGCGCCGCGCCACTTCCTGATAGGCTTCCTCCACCTTGCCCAGGTCGCGGCGGAAGCGGTCCTTGTCCATCTTCTCGCCGGTCTTGCTGTCCCAAAGGCGGCAATTATCGGGGCTGATCTCATCGGCCAGCACGATGCGCATGTCATCGTTCTCGTAGATGCGGCCGAATTCCAGCTTGAAATCCACCAGCGTGATGCCGACGCCCAGGAACAGCCCGGAGAGAAAATCATTCACCCGCAGCGTCAGCTGCACGATGTCGTCGATATCCTGCGTCGCCGCCCAGCCGAAGGCGGTGATGTGCTCCTCCGAGACCATCGGGTCACCGAGGGCATCGTTCTTGTAGTAGTATTCGATGATGCTGCGGGGCAGCCGCGTGCCTTCCTGGATGCCCAGCCGCGTGGACATGGAGCCCGCGGCGACATTGCGCACCACGACTTCGAGCGGGATGATCTCCACCTCGCGCACCAGCTGTTCGCGCATGTTCAGCCGGCGGATGAAATGCGTGGGCACGCCGATCTCATTCAGCCGCGTCATCAGGTATTCGCTGATGCGGTTGTTGAGCACGCCCTTGCCGGTGATGGTGCCCTTCTTCTGGGCGTTGAAGGCGGTGGCGTCATCCTTGAAATACTGAACGATGGTGCCGGGTTCCGGCCCTTCGAACAGGATTTTCGCCTTGCCTTCGTAGAGTTGGCGCCTGCGTGCCATGGTGTTGGTGTTCCTGTGGTCGGGGGTCGGTATAGCAGGGGGGTCAGGTCAGGGCCACCGGCGCGAAGGACGCGGTGTGTGGCGGGCCTGCGGCGAAGTCGAATCGGGCCTGCGCACCGAGTGCGACCAGCGCCGAGGAGACGGTGCCGAAGCCACCACGCGGCGCGATGTTGAGCGCCGCCGGCCCGCCTTCTGTATCCGCCAGCAGCGCCGGCCAGTCGCGCCAGTCATCGGGCGAATCGGGTGCGGCCGCCGCGCCGAATCGCGGCAGGTGCCGGGCGATTCGCGCATCCGCCAGGTCATTGGGCGCATGCGAGGTGATGATGGAAAACCCAGGCCGCAGGGCGCGCGCGCGTGGTGCGCCCTGCCCCAGCCCGGCTGCGAACCAGCCGCCATCACGATCGGCCAGCACCATGTGGAAGGGCCGCCATTGCGCGGCGTCGAGTGCTGCGATTCGCGCCGCTGCCTCGGCCGCGCTGTCCGCCGCCAGCGCCAGCAATGGCAACTCCCCGCGCGAGCGCTTGCCCATGGCCGGCCCCAGCGTGCCCGGCCGGTTCAGCACCGTGGCCAGCACGCCGGCGCGGTTGATGGCCATCCAGGTGCCGCCGGCCGTCGCGTCACGCCCACCCACGATACCGGGCCAGTATTCGGCCGGCGGATCAGCGGGGCGATCGATGCGTTCGTCGCGGTTGGCGGCCAGCATGACCGGCCAGGCATGGCCCGGTCGATGCAGCAGAATCACGGTGCACATGCGGCGGGGTTAGACCGCATTCGTCCCGGCTGGAATCGGCCGAGACGAAAAATGCCGGGCTCAACACAAGCGAGACCCGGGCACGGCCTTACCAGCGGCGCCAATGCGGATGCGGGCGGTGCCCCCAATAGGGCCCGGGCCCCCAGCCATGGACCGGCCGCGGCGCGAAGACGACCGGCGGCGGCACATAGACCGGACGCGGCGGCACGAAGATCACCGGCGGCGGCACATAGACATGGCGCGGCGGCGCATGGCCCCAGCCATAGGTCGGCGGCGGCTTGTAGACCCATTGCGCCGCCGCTTCGCCCGATGCGAGGCCGAGCGCGACGGCAGCAACCGCGAGAGACTTGAGCAGAACACGCATGGGGGGTTCCTCCTCGATGGAGGGAACCATGCCATGGGCTTGCGGCGACATCATGGCGCAAAGACGCGGGCGAAGATCACTTCCACATTCGTGAAGTCGCGCGCTGGGTCCATGGCGGCATCCAGCGCGGCCGCGTCCATCAGCGCCGCGACCGCGGGGGTGGCCAGCAGATTGTCGCGGAAGGAGCGTGCATCGGGCTGGCCCAGCCTGGTCCAGGTGGCCATGGCGGCGGCCTGCACGGCGGCGTAGCTGTCCTCTCGGCTGAGGCCCGCCTGGGTCAGTGCCAGCAGCACCTTCTGGCTGTGCACCACACCGCCGAGCGAGGCGAGGTTCTCCGCCATGCGCGCCGGATAGATGGTCAGCTTTTCCATCATGCCGGTCATGCGCGCGAGCGCGAAATCGAGAGCGATGGTCGCATCCGGCCCGATCACGCGTTCCACGCTGGAATGGCTGATGTCGCGCTCATGCCAGAGCGTGATGTTCTCGAGCGCGGGCATGGCATAGCCGCGCACCAGGCGCGCCAGGCCGGTGAGGTTCTCGCTCAGCACCGGGTTGCGCTTGTGCGGCATGGCGGAGCTGCCCTTCTGGCCGGCGTGGAAGAATTCCTCCGCCTCGCGCACCTCCGAGCGTTGCAGGTGGCGCACTTCGGTGGCGAGCCGCTCCACACCGCCGGCCACCACCGCCAGTGTGGCGAAGAACGCCGCATGCCGGTCGCGCGGGATCACCTGCGTCGAGACCGTTTCCACCGCGAGCCCCAGCTTCTGCGCGACATGCGCTTCCACCCGCGGATCGACGGCGGCGAAGGTGCCGACCGCGCCCGAGATCGCGCAGGTCGCCACTTCCGCGCGCGCGGCGCGCAGCCGTTCCAGGTTGCGCGCGAATTCCGCGTAATGCCCGGCGAGCTTCAGCCCGAAGCTGGTGGGCTCGGCATGGATGCCATGGCTGCGGCCGATGGTGGGGGTGTATTTGTGCTCGATCGCGCGGGCGCGCAGTGCGGCCAGCAGCGCCTGCACATCCTCGATCAGCAGGTCGGCCGCGCGCGTCATCTGCACCGCGAGTGCTGTGTCCAGCACGTCGGAACTGGTCATGCCCTGGTGCATGAAACGCGCATTCTCGCCGATGCCCTCGCCCATCCAGGTCAGGAAGGCGATGACGTCATGGCGCGTCACGCGCTCGATCGCGTCGATCGCCTCCACGGCGGCAGCGTCAATCGCGGCAGCGCGCGGTGCGCCGCGCTCGCGGATATCGCGCGCAGCCTCGGCGGGGATGGTGCCGAGTGCGGCCATCGCCTCGGCCGCCAGCGCCTCGATCTCGAACCAGATGCGGTAGCGTTCCTCGGGCGACCAGATCGCTGCCATCTGCGGGCGGGTGTAGCGCGGGACCATGGGTGCACCTCCGGGTTCGGCACACGCCATGCCACGCCTGTGCACTGGACAAAACCCCAAGCGCCGGGCAAGGCTGAAACCCAGGGATTTCGCGGGTTTCCGCGAAATTACAACAATGAGAGTTTGAGGAAGAGAGGCGCCATGCCCGATTGGTTCATCCCGCTGATGCAGGTGTTGTTCATCGACATCGTGCTGGCGGGCGACAATGCCATTGTCGTGGGCATGGCCGCCGCCGGCCTGCCCGCGGAACAGCGACGCAAGGCGATCTTCTGGGGCATCATTGCGGCGACGCTGATGCGCATCGGGTTTGCGTCCATCACGGTGCAGTTGCTCGCCATCACCGGCCTGCTGCTGTTCGGCGGGTTGCTGCTTCTGTGGGTCTGCTGGAAGATGTTCCGCGAATTGCGCGCGGGCCATGGCGAGGAAAGCCACGAGGACAAGATCGCCGCCGCCGAGGCCGGCGCGCCTCAGAAGACATTGCGCCAGGCCATCACCCAGATCCTGATCGCCGATGTCTCCATGAGCCTGGACAATGTGCTGGCCGTGGCAGGTGCGGCGAAGGACCACCCCTATGTTCTGATCATCGGGCTCGCGATTTCCGTCGTGTTGATGGGCGTGGCAGCGTCGTTGATCGCGAACCTGCTCACCAAGCATCGCTGGATCGCCTGGGTCGGCCTCGTCATCATCCTGTATGTCTCAGGCAACATGATCTGGCATGGCACCGAGGAAATCCTGGCCGCGATGCGGGCGTGACCATGGCCGCGCGCTGCGCTATGCGGCCTGGATGAGGAAACCGATCCTGGCCAGCGCATGCGCGCTGCTGATGCTTGGCTGCGTGCCCGAGGAAGGCGTGCAGACCACCGCACCCGCCGCCTGGGAAGCGCTGGCCGAACGCGTGCCCGAAACACAGGGCACGTTCCGGCGCGGCACGCCCAACGCCCTGCCCGATGCCGCGGCTGGCCGCGAATTCCCCTTCGCCACCGCCAACCGCGCCATCGCGGGCTATGTGCAGATCCGCCCCGCGACGGACGCCACCGCCGATGCCGACCTCGCGCAGCAGGTGCAGGAGGTGACACAGGCCGGCCCCGCGCATCGCCGCCTGCGCGAACGCGCCAGGCCCGCTTCGGCCGGCGCGCTGCATTGCGCCGAACTCGACGGCACCTTCGGCCGCACCGCGGTCGATGGCCTGGCCTGTTCCGCGCTGATCGCCGGCAACATGGTGCGAATCCGCCTGACCATGCAGCGCCGCGACGGCAGGCTGGAGCTGGCTCGCGAATTCGCACGCGGGATCGCGGCCAGCCTGAACAATCCCTGAGTTTTTCGTTCAGCTTCTTGTCAGGAATGACAGAGTATCCATATTTCAGTCAGCCGGCGCTGGATGACCGCGGTACACGCGGCATGCCCCCACTCTCCCAATGCGGGGCCTGTTGAGCTGACCACTCGCGCAAGCGGGTTGATGGGCGCTGAGCCGTGCGCCCGCATCTGCCCTGTTTCCGTGGATGTGGAGCACATCATGCGTTCATTCCTGCCGGTGGCCGTGCTGGCCGCTGCCCTTGTCGCAACCCCGCAGCCCGCGCTGCCGCAGCCCGGCACGCGTGACGTGCCGATCCGGCTGGAGGAGCGCCAATTGCGCCCCGCCGGCATCGAGCTTGGCCGCGCCGAACCCGAATCGGGCCCGGCTGAAATCATGCTGCCCGGGCAGGTTGTGGTGCCGCCGCAGCAGCTGCGCATCATCGCAGCCCCCGCCGCCGGCATGATCGAAACCCTCTTCGTCTCGCCCGATGAACGCGTGCGCGAAGGCCAGGCCGTGGCCCGGCTGCGCAGCCCCGAACTGGTCGAGGCACAGCGGTTGTTCCTGCAGGCGGTGACGGCCGCCGGCCTCGCGCAGGAATCGCTGCGCCGCGATGAACAGCTGTTCCGCGAACGCGTCATCGCCGAGCGCCGCCTGCTGGTCACCCGCGCGGAAGCCGCGGGCGCCGCGGCCGCCCTGGATGAGCGCAAGCAATTGCTGACGCTGTTCGGCATGCACCCGGCCGATGTCGAGGAGCTGAGCAGCACGCGCCGCATCTCCGCCACGCTGACCGTGACGGCACCCACCGCCGGGGTGGTGCTGGAACGCGGCGCGGTCGCCGGCGAACGCGTGGCGCAGGCAGCGCCCTTGATGACGATCGCCGAACTCCGCCCGCTCTGGGTCAACATCCAGGTGCCGCTGGCGCGGGCGAATGCGCTGGGCACAAATGCCCGCGTGCTGCTGCCCGCGCAGGGGGCCGAGGGCTTCATCCTGCGCGTGGGCCGCAGCGCCGATGCGGCGACGCAATCCGTCACCGCCGTGGCCGAGGTGCATACCGGGGTCGAGGCACTGCGCCCCGGCCAGGCGGTCACCGCCGCCGTGCAGCTGGCACCCAATGTGGCGGGCGGGCAATGGCGCGTGCCGGCCGGCGCCGTGATCCGCCATCGCGAGCGTTCCTGGGTCTTCGTGCGCACCGCCGATGGCTTCCTCGCGCGGCCCGTGCAGGTGCTGAATGAAACCGCGCAATTCACCTCCATCCGCGCCGAATTGCGAACAGCGGACCAGATCGCGGTGCGGGGGATTCTCTCGCTGCTCGCAGTCCTTGCCGAAGCGGATGGGAGCTGAACCATGCTCGGCAAGATTATCGATCTTTCGCTGCGGCAGCGGCTGCTCGCGATCATCATCGCACTCGGCGTGGCGTTCTGGGGCTACCAATCCTATCGCGCGCTGCCCATCGACGCCTTCCCCGATGTCTCGCCCACGCAGGTGCTGGTCTCGATGCGCGCACCGGGCCTCACGCCGGAGGAGCTGGAACGGCGCGTCACCGCGCCGATTGAACTCTCGATGCGCGGCATTCCGAAGCTGGTCTTCATGCGCAGCACGACGCGGTTTTCCGTCACGCTGATGACCTTCGAATTCTCCGAAGGCACGGACATCTTCTGGGCGCGCGCGCAGGTCAATGAACGGCTGCAACAGATCATGCCCGACCTGCCGGGCGGCGTGACGGGGGGCCTGGCGCCCATCATCACGCCGCTGGCCGAGATGCTGATGTTCACCCTCGAAGGCCCGGACCTGTCGCCGGCCGATGCGCGCACCCTGCTGGACTGGGTGGTGCGGCCGCAGCTGCGCGCCGTGCCCGGGGTTGCCGATGTGAATGTGCTGGGCGGCTTCGTGCGCACCTATGAGGTGGTGCCCGACCCGCGTGCCATGGCAGCCCGCGGCATCACGCCCGCCATGCTGGAAGACGCGCTGGAGCGCAACAACAGCAATGACGGCGCGGGCCGCATCCGTGATGGTGAGGAAGCACTCCTGGTCCGCGCAGAAGGCCGCATCCGCACGCTGGAAGATGTGCGCGCGATCGTGCTGGCCAATCGCGCGGGCAATGTGGTGCGCGTGGCCGATGTGGCCGATGTGCGCTTCGGCGCCCTGCCCCGCAATGGCGCGGTGACGCGCGATGGCGAGGGCGAGGCGGTCTGGGGCCTGGTGCTGGGCCTGCGCGGGGCCAATGCGCGCGCAGTGGTGGAAGGTGCGCGCGCGCGCGTGCCCGCCATCGAACGCGCCCTGCCCGAGGGCGTGCGGCTCGTGTTCTTCTATGACCGCGCCGATCTGATCGGCAAGGCGGTCTGGACCGTGCAGAAGGTGCTGCTGGAAGCCATCGCGCTGGTGGTCGTGCTGCTGATCCTGTTCCTGGGCAATCTGCGCGCGGCACTGGTGGTCTCGCTGTCGCTGCCGCTGGCGGTGCTGGCCACTTTCGGCGTGATGTCGCTCTGGGGCCTGTCGGCCAACATCATGTCGCTGGGCGGGCTGGCCATCGCGATCGGCCTGCTGGTGGATTGCGCGGTGGTGGTGGTGGAGAATGTCGCGCATCGCTTCCACGAGATGCATGGCAAGAAGCCCGGCATCGCCCAGAAGATCCGCCTGACGGCGGAGGCCACGCGCGAGGTCGCGGTGCCGCTGGTGGCCGGCGTCATCATCATCACCGCCGTCTTCGTGCCCTTGCTGTCCTTGCAGGGGCTGGAGGGGCGGCTCTTCGCCCCCGTGGCGCTGACCATTGCATTCGCGCTGATCGCGGCACTGCTCATCTCGCTGACCATCGTGCCGGTGATGTGCGCCTTCCTGCTCAAGGGCGGTGCCACGAAGGAACCCTGGCTCGTGCGGCAGCTGCACCGCGTCTATGACCCCTTCCTGGAATGGGGGCTGCGCAACCCCTGGAAGATCGTCAGTGGCGCGGGCGTGGGCCTGGTGCTGGCGGGGCTCGCCTTCACGCAGATCGGCAGCATCTTCATCCCGGCCATGGATGAGGGGCACGCCGGTGGTCACGGTGCGCAAGCACCCGACCATCGCGGTGGAGGAAGCGGCGGCCACCGATCTGCGCATCGCGCGCGAGGTGATGGCGCGCATCCCCGAGATCACCGGCATCATGGCGCGCGCCGGCGCCGACGAACTGGGCCTGGACCCGGTCGGCCTGAACGAGAGCGACATGTTCCTCCAGATCGCGCCCAGCGAACGCTGGCGGCCCGAAGCACGACGCGGCGGCATGCCCTGGGTGATGGGGCAATTGCGTGAGGTGCTGGA
>JAIXVH010000133.1 GCA_027483125.1 Acetobacteraceae bacterium
ACCGATGCCCGCGCGCGCTTCGAACGCGGCGTGGACCAGGCCTTCCCGCGCCAGGCGCTGGAACTGGCCACGGCGCTGATGATGGAACTCTGCGGCGGCGAGGCCAGCGAAGTCTCCGAAGCCGGCACCGAACCCGCCTGGCGCCGCAGCGCCACGCTGCGCTTCGAGCGGCTCTCGGGCCTGGGTGGGCTTGCTGTCCCGCGTGAGGAGGCCATCGCGCGCCTGACCCGCCTGGGCTTCACCACGCTGGGCGAAAACGCCACCAGCCTGACCGTCATGGTGCCCTCCTGGCGCAATGACGTGGCAGCACCCACGCATCTGGACCAGGCGCCCGGCCTGGATGCGGCGCGCGCCGCCGCCGCCCGCGCCGGCGCCGAATCCATGGAAGCCGAATGCGACCTGGTGGAGGAAGTGCTGCGCCTGGGCGGGCTGGATTCCGTGCCGCCCGTGTCTCTGCCGCGCGCCGCGGCCGTTCCCGCGCCCGCGGTCACGCCCGCGCAGGCCCGTGCGTCGCTCGCGCGGCGCATGCTCGCCGCGCGTGGCTGCCTGGACAATGTGACCTATGGCTTCCTGGACGGCGCCACCGCCACGCTGTTCGGCGGCGGCGATGCGGCGCTGCGGGTGCAGAACCCCATCGCCTCGGACCTGGACCAGATGCGGCCCACGCCCATCGCATCCCTGGCGCAGGCCGCCGCCCGCAACGCCGCGCGCGGCTTTGCCGATGTGGCGCTGAGCGAGGTGGGTGGCGCCTATACGCCCGGCACGCAGCAGGCGCTGGCCTGCGTGTTGCGCGCCGGCAGCACGCCGCTGCACTGGGCCGAGACCGCGCGCCCCGTGGCCGCGCTGGACGCCAAGGCGGATGCCATGGCGGTGCTGGAAG
Organism: Acetobacteraceae bacterium; assembly: GCA_027483125.1. Taxonomy (GTDB): domain Bacteria; phylum Pseudomonadota; class Alphaproteobacteria; order Acetobacterales; family Acetobacteraceae; genus Rhodovarius. The sequence goes on from JAIXVH010000133.1 coordinate 881, forward strand.
CGCTCGGCGTGGCCATGCAGGGGCTGATCATCGCGAGCGAGGCGCCCGCCCATTACCACCCCGGCCGCAGCGCCACGCTGAAGGCCGGCCGCACCGTGCTGGCGCATTTCGGAGAGCTGCATCCGGGCCTGCGCGCCAAGCTCGGCCTGGCCGGCGCGGCCGTGGCCTGCGAGGTGTTCCTGGACGCCATCCCCGAACCCAAGCGCCGCAAGCGCGCGCAGCCCGACATGCCGGCCTTCCAGCCGGTGCGGCGCGACTTCGCGTTTGTGGTGGATGCTGGCGTGGCGGCGGATGCGCTGCTGCGCGCGGCGCGCGGCGCCGAGCGGGCGCTGATTTCGGACGTGGCGCTGTTCGACCGCTATGTCGGGGACCGCGTGGCGGAGGGCAAGGTGTCACTCGCCATCCAGGTCACGCTGCAGCCGCGCGAACGCACGCTGACGGATGCGGAGATCGAGGCGGTGGCGGCCAAGATCGTCGCGGCGGTGGGCAAGGCGACCGGCGCAACCCTGCGCGGCTGAACGCAAAAAGGGCACCGGGTCGCCCCGGTGCCCCCCAAGCCGCAGCGCGGCGTCGCGCGCTACTTGATCTTGGATTCCTTGTACACGACGTGCTTGCGCACCACCGGGTCGTACTTCTTCAGTTCGAGCTTGCCGGTCGCGGTGCGGGCATTCTTCTTCGTGACGTAGAAATGCCCGGTCTCCGCCGAGGAAACGAGCTTGATCTGGATGGTGTTGGACTTGGCCATGGCGGGGTTCCGAAACGACAGGGGCCGCGGACCGACGGCCCACGGAAAGAGCGCGGGTTGAACACCATAACCCGCGCCCAGGTCAAGCCCGTTCAGCCGGCAAACGGGTCCCGCAGCGCGATCGTGTCATCCCGGTCGGGCGAGGTGCTCAACATCATCACCGGCGCTTCCACCAGCTCCTCGATCCGGCGCACATATTTCACCGCCTCGGCCGGCAGTTCCGCATAGCTGCGCGCGCCGCGCGTGGAGCCCGCCCAGCCGGGCAGCGTCTCGTACACAGGCTCGCAGGCGGCCTGCGCGCGCATCGCCGCCGGCAGGCGCTTCAGCACCTCCCCGCCCACGCGATAGCCGGTGCAGATCTTCAATTCCGGCAGGCCGTCCAGCACGTCCAGCTTGGTCAGCACCAGCCCGTCCACGCCGCCGATCTTCACCGCCTGGCGCACCATCGCCGCATCGAACCAGCCGCAGCGGCGCGGCCGGCCGGTGACGGTGCCGAATTCATGCCCGCGCTCGCCCAGCAGCTTGCCCGTCGCGTCGAACAATTCCGACGGGAAAGGCCCGCTGCCCACCCGCGTCGCATAGGCCTTGGCGATGCCCAGCACCGTGCCCACGCTGCCCGGCCCGACGCCCGAACCCGCCGCCGCATTGCCCGCCACCGTGTTGGACGACGTCACATAGGGGTAGGTGCCGTGGTCCACATCCAGCATGACGGCCTGCGCGCCTTCGAACAGCACGCGCTTGCCCTCGGCGCGCGCGGCCTCCAGCAATTCCCACACCGGCGCGGCATAGGGCAGCAGCTTCGGCGCCAAGGCCAGCAGCGCATCCAGCAGCGGCTGCTTGGCGAATTCCGGCGCGCCCAGGCCGCGCAGCAGCGAATTATGGTGCAGCAGCAATTCGTCCAGCTTGAAGGACAGCGTCTCCGGCTCGGCCAGGTCGCAGACGCGAATGGAACGGCGGCCCACCTTGTCCTCATAGGCAGGGCCAATGCCGCGCCCGGTGGTGCCGATCTTGTCCTCGCCGCGCGCGGCCTCGCGCGCGCGGTCCAGTGCGGGGTGCAGCGGCAGGATCAGCGGCGTGGTCTCGGCCACGCGCAGGTTGTGCGGCCCGACATCCAGCCCCTGGGCGCGCACCTTCTCGATCTCCGAGAACAGTGCATCCGGGTCCAGCACCACGCCATTGCCGATCAGCCCCAGCTTGCCGCGCACCACGCCCGAGGGCAGCAGCGACAGCTTGTAGGTGGTGCCATCCACCACCAGCGTGTGGCCGGCATTGTGCCCGCCCTGGAAGCGCACCACGACATCGGCGCGGCTGGCCAGCCAGTCGACCACCTTGCCCTTGCCCTCGTCACCCCATTGCGCGCCGATCACGGCTACATTGGCCATAGCGTTATTCCTCGATGGGCGCGGGTGTTGCGCCGCGCAGTACATGCGTGCAGCCCAGCGCACGCGGATCATCCTGGGCAGAGAGTGCGGCCACCGTCGCATAGCCCGCCGCGCGCGCCGCCGCCGCCGCCGCGCGGTCCGCGCCCAACGGCAGGAACAGTCGCGGCCGGCGCGGTGCCGGGCCGGCGGCGCGGCGCACCGCATCCGGATACAGCGTCATGCCGGTGGAGGGTTCGTCATTGGCCGATAAATAGCGCCCGCCACGCGCCAATTCGCCCGTGCGCCCCGGCCCATAGACCGTGAAGGCCACGCCCACATGATAGCGAAAGCCGCGGAATTCCAGCGGGTCCAGCGTGACGCGCAGGCCGGGCGCCGCGGCCTGGATGGCGCGCACCACGGCGGCCGCATTGTCGGCGATGGCGCGCGCGGCGGGCGGCAATTCGGCGGCCTCCAGCGCGGCCAGCGCGCGCGGCGCGGGGCCGGCGGCCTCCATCAGCGGCGGCAGCAGCCGCGTCAGCATCGGGTGTTCGGCGGCCAGGGCTGCCACCGCCGCCGCATCCTTGCGGTCCAGCGCGCGCGACAGCCGTGTGGCGGCGGCACCTGCAAGGCCTGCCGCCTCCAGCAGCGCCGGCGTCATGGTCGGCAGCGTGACATCCAGCACGAAGCCCTGCACGCCCACGGCGGCCAGGGCCTCGGCCGCCACCACGGCGCATTCCGCATCGGCCTCGGGCGCCGAGCCGCCGATGATCTCGATGCCCGCCTGCGCCAGCTGGCGTTCGGGCGCCAGTTCCGTGCCATGCACGCGCAGCACCTGGCCGGCATAGGACAGCCGCAAGGGCCGCGCCGCGCGCCCCAGCCGGTGGGCCGCCATGCGGGTGACCTGCGGCGTGGTGTCCGCGCGCAGCCCCATCATGCGGCCGGAGACCGGGTCCATCAGCCGGAAGGTCTGCTCGGCCACCGCCGCACCCGAACCGGCCAGCAGCGTGTCCTCGAATTCCAGCAAGGGCGGCTTCACACGGTCATAGCCATGCGCCGTGAACACGCCCATCAGGGTTTCGACAAGCCGCGCCTCGGCCTCCGCATCGGGGGGCAGAAGGTCGTGCAGGCCGGCAGGCAGCAAGGCGGGGTTGGCGTCGTTCATTCCACGCGCGGTGTGGCACGGGCTGTTGCGATTGTTAACATGCACCGCGCGGAAGCCGTGCTAGCCTTGTTGCATGAAACGTCGCGCCCTTCCCCTGCTTCTCCTTCTGCCGCTGGCGGCTTGCGCGCCCGGCCTGGTCGGCTCCCCCGGCGAATATCTTGGCGGTATCGGTGACCCGGTGCGCGGTGTGGCGCTGCAGGCGCCCTTCGTGCTGGGCGATACCTCGCGCTTCGCCGGTGACCCGGCGAGTGCGGCCTTCGCCGCCGCGCAGCTGGAATTCCTGGCGCGCAGCTTCGAGGAAGCGCCGCGCTATGCCGGCGTGGTCAGCCAGGGTTCGCTGGTCGCGCTGCGCCAGGGGCGTGACGAGATGCGCGCGGCCATCGGCATCCCGGCGCGCGAGAATTCCGAACTGGTCGAGAACCGGCTGCGCCTGGCCGGCCAATCCCTCCGCGCGGGCGATCGCGCCCGGGCCGAAGCAGCGCTGGCCGGCTTCGCGCCGGATGCCTTGGCGCGGCTGTCGAACCTGCCGCGCCTGGCGCAGGTCTCGCTGGCCGGCGGCCTGGCCTCGGCCGACATCAACCGCATCGACCAGGACCAGTTCCGCGGCAATATGCAGGGCGGCCGCGGCCGCCGGGGGTAGCTGGCGCGGCGGCTGGTGCTAGCATCACCGCCGGAGGAACGCCGCCATGACCGATCTGCCCCAATCCGTCCTGATCAAGGAGGAAGGCCCGCGCGAGGGCTTCCAGATCGAGAAGGGCCCCTTCACCTCGGCCGACAAGATCGCGGTTGTCGATGCGCTGTCCGGCACCGGGCTGCGCTTCATCCAGGTGGGGTCCTTCGTGGCACCGCGCCTGGTGCCCGGCTGGGCCGATGCGGAGGCCGTGATGGAAGGCTTCACCCCGGCACCCGGCGTGGAATATGCCGGGCTGTGGTTCAATGAACCGGGGCTGGAGCGCGCGCTGAAATTCCGCGGCAAGCTGACCCTGAAGGGGTCGATCTCGCTCTCGGCCAGCGATGCGTTTTCGCGCAAGAACCTCAACCGCAGCCATGCCGAAAACCTGGCCGCCATGCCGGCGCGTATCTTCGCGCATCAGGCGGCGGATGTGCCCGTCACGCGCATCGGCGTGATGGCCGCCTTTGGCTGCAATTTCGAGGGCGATATCCAGCCCGCGCAGGTGCTGGCCACCATCGCCGACGGGCTGTCCGTGGCGCGCGACACCGGCTGCACCATCAAGGATGTGATGGTGGCCGACACCATGGGCTGGGCCACGCCGATCCGCGTGGAGCGGGTGATCGGCGCGGTGCGCGCGGCGCACCCCGACCTGCGCATCACGCTGCATCTGCATGACACGCGCGGGCTTGGCATCGCCAATGCGCATGCCGGGCTGCGCATGGGCGTGGACAGTTTCGACACCTCGGTCGCGGGCCTGGGCGGCTGCCCTTTCGCGGCGCAACCGGGTGCCCCGGGCAATATCGCCACCGAGGAGCTGGTGCTGCTCTGCGAGGAAATGGGCATTGCCACCGGCATTGATATCGACGCGCTGATCGAGGCGGCGCGGCTGGCGGAGCGCATCATCGGCCGGCCGCTGCCCAGCACGCTGTTGCGCAGCGGCGGGCTCGGGCCGATCCGGGCGCGGGCGGCCTGATCCTGGGCCTGCCGGCGTCCCGATTCAGTGGTACTGGTCGCGGATGGTGCGCCAGGTCAGGGCCATGATCGCCCAGGCCGACAGGCCGATCATGGTGATCTGCAGCACCAGCCACCAGCGGCGCGGGTAGGTGCTGCGCTCGGCCTCGGCGGGGCGGATGAAGGTGTTGAGGTAGACGGCCTGCGCCATGGCTTCGATGCGCGCCCGGCCTTGCGCGCCCAAGGCGCGTTCGTAATTGGCCAGCGCCACACGCTCATTGCCTTCCAACTCACCATAGGAGGCCAGCACGCTGGCCAGCGTGCGGCGTGAGCCGGATTCGCCGCCGATGGTGCCGATCTGCGCGCGTTCGGCCTCCAGCTCGCGCTCGATCGCGGTGACGCGGTTGCGCAGCAGCCTTGCCTGGGGCGCATTGGGCAGCAGCCCGCCATCGAGCTGGGCGGCGAGGTTGGCGCGCGCCTCGGCCAGTGCCTCGCGCATGCGGGCCAGCACGCCGGACTGGATCTGCGCCTGCAATTGCGGCGTCAGCAATTCGTTGCGGTTGCGGAAATCGGCCAGCGCCGAGCGGCTTTCCTCCAGCGCGGTGCGCGCGGCCGTCACCTCGCGGTTGGCCAGCGCCAGGGCATCCTCCTGCGCGCGGCGGGAGACGTCATTGACCAGCCTTTCCGACGCGGCGAGCAGCGCCGTGGCCACCGCCTGCGCTTCGGCCGCGGTGAAGGCCCGCACACTGACAGTCACGACCGAGGAGTTCAGGTCCAGCGCGACATTCACGAAGCGCCGCCAATGCCGCGCGCGGTCCTCCACCGGCAGGCCCGGCGTCATGCGTGACCACCAATCGGCGCCGCTGCGGGAATAGATCGCCTCCAGGTCCACGCTGCGGCTGACATCGAGCACGGCGGCGCGGCTGCGCGTGTACTGCACGAGCATTTCGCTATCCGCCAGGATTGCCATCTGCGGCGCGCTGCCGCTGGCCATGCTGGCGACGCCAGGCATGGCCGCGGCCGGCGGCGTGGCGCGGCGGACCATGTAGCGGAACTCGCTCTCATACTGGTCCGACATGACGAAGAAGACGAAGGCGCTGGCCAGCAGGACCGGCAGCACCACCAGCGCCAGGAACAGCGTCATGGCGCTGGACGGGCGGCGGCGCGGCGTCACCGCGGCGGCGGCCTGCGCGGCCGGGCGCATCAGCCGCGCGAAGGCGCCAGGCATGCGTTCGGTCGGGGGCCGTTCCGGCGCGGTCTTGAGCATCTGGGTCAGGGTTCTCCGCTGCGGCCACCGTTATACGCGATGATGGCCGCGGGTAAATCATTGAACAATTGCAACTGTCCGTCGCCGAGCACGGCGCCGATATCGCAATAGGCGCGCATCACATCCAGGTCATGGGTGATCATGATCACATCGGCGTTCTGCACGCGTTCGGAGAAGGCAGCGAGGCATTTCTCGCGGAACAAGGCATCGCCCACCGCGGTCACCTCGTCGATCAGGTAGATATCGAACTCGATGCCCAGGCACAGCCCGAAGGCCAGCCGCGCGCGCATGCCCGAGGAATAGGTGCGCAGCGGCATGGTGTAGTAGCTGCCGAGCTCCGCGAAATCCGCCACATAGTCGAGCACCCGCTTTTCATCCGCGCCGTACAGCCTGGCCACGAAGCGCACATTGTCACGGCCTGACATTTCCTCGCGGAAGGTGGAGGCGAAGCCGAGCGGGAAGGAGACGCGGCCATGGCGGATGATGCGCCCGCGATCGGGCAGTTCGGTGCCGGCCAGCAGCCGCACCATGGTCGATTTGCCCGCGCCGTTGCGGCCCAGGATGCCGAGCGAATAGCCGGTCGGCAATTCCATGTCGCAATCGCGCAGGATGACCTTGCGGCTGCCATTCCGCCCCGCATAGACCTTGGTGACGCCTTCGAACCGGATCATGCGGAGCTGATAGCATGCTGTGCAGCGTCTGGGCAGTTTGCCGTGCCGTTGGGCGGCGCAGCGCACCGGCATGATCGCCACATCGCAACTGCGCGCGTGACAGCCCCCCCCAGCCGCCCACATAAAGTGCGCACCGAACAGGGAGAGACCCCATGAGGACCCGTTACCGCATCGAACGCCGCGCCTTGCTGACCGGCGGAACCGCATTGACGCTCGCCGCCGTGCCGGGGGCGCGCGTGGGTGTCGCGCAATCGCTCGACCGCTTCGTCTATCACACCGACTGGCGCGCCCAGGCGGAGCATGGCGGCTTCTACCACGCACTCGCCTCCGGCCTGTATCGCCGCGCGGGGCTGGATGTGGAAATCCGCATGGGCGGGCCGCAGATGAACCCGTCCCAGCTTTTGTTGGCCGGCCGCGTGGACGCGATCATGGGCAATGGCTTTCTCGGGCTGAACTTCGTGCGCGAGAATGTGCCCTTCCTCATCGTGGCCGCCATGTTCCAGAAGGATCCGCAGATCCTGATGACGCATGAGGGCAATGGCATCGAGCGCTTCGAGGATATGCGCGGCCGGCCCATCCTGGTCGGCACCGCCGGGCGCACGAGCTACTGGCCCTTCCTGCGCGCGCGCTTCGGCTTCACCGATGAGCAGATCCGCCCCTACACCTTCAACATCCAGCCCTGGATGGCCGACCGCATGTCGATCCAGCAGGGCTTCCTGTCATCCGAGCCGTTCAGCGCCATCCAGGCCGGCGCGCGCCCGCGCGTCTTCCTGATCGCCGATGCGGGGTATGACAACTACAACTGCGTCATCGCCACCTCGCGCCGCCTGGTGGATGAACGCCCCGAAGTGCTGCAGCGCTTCGTCAACGCCAGCATCGAGGGCTGGTCGCAATACATGCGCGGCCAGGATGTGGCGGCGGCCAATGCCGCCATCATCCGCGACAATCCGGAGATGACGCAGCAGCGCATCGACTACGCCGTGCGCGTGATGAATGAGATGGGCATCGTGATGTCCGGCGATGCGCAGCAACTGGGCATCGGCACCATGTCCGATGCGCGGTGGGAGCGTTTCTACAACACCATGCGCGATGCCGGTGTCTATGCGCCGGGCCTGGATGTGCGGCGCGCCTATGACCTGCGCTTCGTGAACCGCCGCGTGGGGCTGTCCTGAGCACGCCAGCCTTGGCCACGCTGACCGGCGTGGCCAAGCGGTATGCCACCGGCACGCTCGCCGTGGATGGCGTGGACCTGACCTTGGCGCGCGGGGATTTCCTCGCGCTGCTGGGACCTTCGGGCTGCGGCAAATCCACGCTGCTGCGCATGATCGCCGGGCTGATCGAGCCATCGGAAGGCGCGATCACCTTCCCGGCCGATCCCGCCGCGCGGCAGTCGATCGGCTTCGTCTTCCAGGAGCCCACGCTGATGCCCTGGGCCACGGCGCTGCGCAATGTCGCGCTGCCGCTGGAACTGGCAGGCACGCCGCGGCGCGAGGCTGAGGCACGCGCCGCCGAAATGCTGGCCCGTGTGGGGCTGGCCGGGTTCGAACGCGCCTATCCGCGCGCGCTGTCGGGCGGCATGAAGATGCGCGTCTCCATCGCGCGCGCCCTGGTGACCAAGCCACGCCTGCTGCTGCTGGACGAACCCTTCGCCGCACTCGATGAGATTACCCGCTTCAAGCTCAACCAGGACCTGCTGCATCTGTGGCAGGCCGAGCGCTTTACCGTGGTGTTCGTGACGCATTCGGTGTTCGAGAGCGTGTTCCTGGCCGAGCGCATCATCGTCATGGCGCCGCGCCCGGGGCGCATCGTGACCGAACTCGCAGTCCCGGCCGAGGACCGCGCGACAGCTGAATTCCGCACCTCCGCCAGCTATGCCGCGCATTGCCGCGAGGTCAGCCACGCGCTGGAACGCGCCATGGAAACCGCATGACCGCATTGCTGTTCGAAGGTGCCACGCTGCTGCCCGGCGGCGATGACTGGGCGCCGCGCGCGCTGGATGTGCTGGTGGTGGATGG
>JAIXVH010000097.1 GCA_027483125.1 Acetobacteraceae bacterium
CGCGCGCGAGTTCCAGCTGCTGTTCGGCGTGTCGCTGTGACCGCCAGCCGCGTGATGTGGCTGCTGGCCGCGATGACCGGGCTGTCGCAGCTGCACCGTGCGTCACTGTCCGCGCTGGGGCCGGATGTGGCGGCCGAACTGGGCATGGACCCGGCCGCACTCGGCCGCGTCGGCGGGGCGTTTTTCGTGGCCTTGCTGGTGGCGCAGATTCCGGTGGGCATTGCGCTGGACCGCATCGGCCCCCGCCGGCTGGTGGCCGGGCTCGCGGTGCTCGCGGTGGCGGGCGCGGTGCTCGAATCCTTCGCCATGTCCGAGGCGCAGCTTTGGGCGGCGCGCTTCCTGACCGGACTCGGCTGCGCGGCGAGCTTCATGTCCGCGGTGGTGCTCTGCACGCGCTGGCAATCGGGCGCGGGTGCCACGCGCATGCTCACCCGCGTATTCGCGCTGAGCCAGATCGGGTTGGTGCTGGCCGGCGCGCCGCTGGCCTTCGCCGCGCTGTGGCTGGGCTGGCGCGGCGCCATGCAGGCCAGCGCCGCACTCACCGCGCTGCTGGCGCTGCTGTGGTGGCATGGCGTGCGCGACGCCCCGTCCGGCGCCACGCCAGCTCCGCGTGAATCGCTGCGCGAGGCGCTGCTGGGGCAGTTCACCGTCTGGGCCACGCCCGGCCTGGCAAGGCTGCTGGCGATCCATCTGGTGGGCTATGCCGCCATGGCGACGGTGCTGGCCGTCTGGGCCGGGCCGTATCTGGCCGATGTGCATGGGCTGGATGCGACCGCGCGTGGCCTGGTGCTGCTGGCGATGGTGGCCGGTCTGCCGCTTGGGCTGATGATCATCCCGCTGGTGGATGCGCGGCTTGGGCGGCGCCGCACGGTGCTGGCGGGGACAATGGCGGCGGCCGCGACCCTGGCGCCGCTGGCCTTGTGGCCCGGCCTGCCGCTCTGGGGCGCCGTGGCCGCGCTGGTCGCGCTCTGCGTGGCCAGTGCCTATCCCGTGCTGGTGGTGGCTGAGAACCGCGCGCTGTTCCCGGACCACATGGCCGGCCGCGCTGCCACCACGCTGAACCTGGCACAGGTGCTGGGCAGTGCGGCGATGCCGGCGCTGGTGGGCTTGATCGTCGCGCTGTGGCCCGAGGCGGCGGGCGCTCGGCCGGAAGCGGCCTATCGGGCGGGTTATGGGGCGATTGCCGTGGCGCTGCTGCTGGGCGCGCTGGGCTATGCGCGGCTGCCGCGCGGGCGGTGAACTACAGCAGCGCTCCCAGCACGCGCCCGCCGCGCATGGGTGTGGCCACGCCGGTGGTCGTGGGGAAGGACAGCGGCAATGCGCGCGTGACGCGTGCAGCCAGCACCGCGAAGCACTGAGCCTCCAGCGCATCTCCATTCCAGCCGGCGATTTCCACCGCGCGCACCGGTTCGCCCAGCACCGAGGACAATGCGCGCATGATCGCCGGGTTGCGGCGCCCGCCGCCGGTGACCAGCCATTGCATCGGTGCCTCGGGGAAGTGCCGCGCGGCGGTGGCGACGCAGATGGCGGCGAAGGCGACCAGCGTGGCCGCGCCATCCTGGGGCGAAAGGCGGTCGGCGCCGGCCTCCTTCAAGGCGCGGTCGAAATCCAGCCGGTCCAGCGATTTCGGCGGCGGCGCGGCCAGGTAGGGATGCTGCAGCATGCGCGCCAGCACCGCGCCATCGGCGGTGCCGGACAGCGCCAGGTGCCCGTCCTTGTCGTAGTCGCGCCCCGTCGATTTGCGCGCCCAGTCATCCAGCGGGCCATTGGCCGGGCCAGTGTCGAAGGCGATCAATTCGCCGCCGCGGCCGATATAGGTGACATTGCCGATGCCGCCGAGATTCAGCACCGCGAGCGGCTTGGGCAGATCGGCCGCCAGCGCCGCATGCGCGATGGGTGCGAGCGGCGCGCCCTGGCCGCCGGCGGCGACATCGGCGCTGCGGAAATCATGCACCACGGTCAGCCCGGTCAACTTGGCGAGCAATGTCGCATCGCCCACCTGCCAGGTGATGCCCTGCGCCGGCCTGTGCAGGATGGTCTGGCCATGGAAGCCGAGCAGTTCGGTCTCCTCGCCCAGCTGGCGGCGGGTTTCATCGCGCACGCGCTGCACGGCTTCGGCATGGCGTTCGGTCAGGCGGCGGACGACATCGGCCAGGAAGGGATCATCGGGCGAGAGGCCGGGCGCGCGGTCCAGCAAAGCGCGCAGATCGCGCCGCAGCGCGGGCGCATAGGGCAGGGTGGTGGTCGGGCCCAAGCGCAGCGCGCGCTCGCCGCAGGTTTCCACCCAGGCGGCGTCGACGCCATCCAGGCTCGTGCCGCTCATCAGGCCGATCGTCTTCAGCGAGCGTATCGCCAGCATATCTCCCGCCCCGCGCTCTTGCGCAAAGCTGGGCGCGTTGCCCGAGTCATTGCAAGAGGGGCATGCTGTGCGTGACAGAAGGGGCATGGTCGGAACATGGAACTCGCAGGACGCATCGCGCTGGTGACCGGCGCGCAGCAGGGCATTGGTGCCGCTGCGGCATTGAAGCTGGCCGAACTGGGCGCGGATGTCGCGGTGAATTGGCTTGATGCCAGGCCCGACGCATTGGCGGCACGGATCCAGGCCACGGGCCGACGCTGCGCACTGGTCCAGGGCAGTGTGGGCAGCGTGGCGGGGCTGCGCGCCATCCATGCCGAGGCTGTGGCGGCACTCGGTGTGCCTGACATTCTGGTCAACAATGCCGGCATCTTCCCGCGCTGCGATTTCCTGGCGATGGAGGAGGCCGAGTGGGATGCCGTGCTGGGCATCAACCTCAAGGCTGCGGCCTTCATGACGCAGGCTTTTGCGCGGGCGCTGTCGGGGCGCGCAGGGGCGGTGGTGAACCTGTCGTCGAGTGCCGTGCGTGGCGATCCGCGCGGCGTGCACTACGTCTGCACCAAGAACGGCGTGGTGGGGCTGACGCGTGCGACCGCCTTGGCCTTGTCGCCGCATATCCGCGTGAACGCCGTAGCGCCGGGCCTGACCGACACGGCGCAGCCGCGCTTCGGCAACAGCGATGACGAACTGGTTGCGCGCGCTGCGACCTTCCCGGTGCCGCGCATGGGCCGGCCCGAGGAAATCGCCGAACTCATCGCCTACCTGGCTGGCCCGCGCGCGGGGTTCATCACGGGCCAGGTCTTCCACATCAATGGCGGGATCTACATGGCGTGAGATTGTGGTGAAGGGGCACAACGTTGCAGCATGGCCGGATGAGCATTGAACCCCGCCGCTTCGCCGGTGTCTTTCCCTATCTCGTCTCGCCCATCGGCGCCGATGGCGCGGTGCTGGAAGCACCGCTGCGCGCATTGTGCGAGCACCTGATCGGCGCCGGCGTGCATGGGCTGACGCCGCTCGGCTCGACTGGCGAATTCGCTTACCTGAGCAACGCGCAGCGGCGCGAGATCCTGCGCATCGTGGTGGACCAGGCGCGCGGCCGCGTGCCGGTGGTGGTCGGTGTGGCAGCCACCACCACGGCCGATGCCGTCGCCCAGGCACGCGACTACGCGGCGTTGGGTGCCGATGGGATACTGGCCGTCATGGAAGCCTATTTCCCGGTGCCCGAAGCCGGCGTCATCGACTATTTCACCGCCATCGCCGATGCCACGCCGCTGCCCGTGGTGCTCTACACCAACCCGAATTTCCAGCGCAGCGACCTCTCGCTGCCGGCCATCGACGCGCTGTCGCATCACCCGCGCATCGTCGCCATCAAGGATGCCAGCACCAATACCGGGCGACTGCTCTCCATCATGAACCGCACGGCTGGGCGGATCGATGTGTTCAGCGCCAGTGCGCATATCCCGGCCGCCGTCATGCTGATCGGCGGCGTGGGCTGGATGGCGGGCCCCGCCTGCGTCATCCCGCGCGAATCCGTCCGGCTATACGAATTGTGCAAGGCCGGTGACTGGGCCGCCGCACTGCCCTTGCAGCGCCGGCTGTGGCGCTTCAACGAACTCTTCGCGCAACACTCGCTCGCTGCCTGCATCAAGGGCGCGCTGCAACTGCAGGGTTTCGCGGTGGGCGACCCCTTGCCGCCGCAACCCGCCCTGTCCGATGCCGGGCGCGACGCGGTGGCCCAGGCGCTTGCCTCCCTTGGCTGAGGATGATGACGACGACGCGCTGCTGCCCAAGGGCCGGCCCTACTACATCACGCCTGCGGGCCATGCCGCGATGGCCGCCGAACTGCGCAAGCTGTGGAACGAGGAACGCCCGAAGGTGGTCGAGGTGGTGTCCTGGGCGGCGTCGCTCGGCGACCGTTCGGAGAATGCGGATTATCAATACGGCAAGCGCCGCCTGCGCGAGATCGACCGCCGCGTGCGCTTCCTGACCAAGCGCATCGAGGCCGCCGAAGTGGTGGACCCCGCCGCCCAGACCCGCCGCGACCAGATCTTCTTCGGCGCCACCGTCACCTATGTGAGGGACGACGACACCGAAGTCACTGTGACCATCATCGGCCAGGACGAGACGGATACCGACAAGGGCCGCATCTCCTGGATCTCCCCGGTGGCGCGGGCGCTGCTGGGCAAGCGGGTGGGCGATGTGGCGCGCGTCTCGCTGCCCGGGCGCGTGGAGGAGGTGGAAGTGCTGCGAATCACCTACCTATGAGGCGCGCGATCATCACCTTGGGCATTGCCCAGACCTTTGCCTGGGGCGGCAGCTACTACCTGCCCGCGATCCTGGTGCGGCCGATGGCGCAGGAGCTCGGCCTGTCGGTGCCGATGATCTTCGGCATCATCTCCGCGGCGTTGCTGGCGTCCGCCTTCCTGGGGCCGGCCACCGGGCGATGGATCGACCGCCATGGTGGGCGCGGCATCATGATGCTGGGCGTGGCGGCGCTGTCGGCCGGTGTGGCGCTGATGGGCCTGGCGCAAGGCTTCTGGACATTGTCGCTGGCCTGGGCGGTGATCGCCTTCGGCATGGGCATCGGGCTGTATGAGCCCGCCTTTGCGGCGCTGACGCGGATCTATGGCAAGGATGCCCGCAGCGCCATCACCGGCATCACGCTGATCGCGGGTTTTGCCAGCACGCTTTCCTGGCCGCTGACCACCTGGATGGAGGCGCAATGGGGCTGGCGCGGCGCGTGCTTCGCCTGGGCGGTGCTGTTGCCGGCGGTGTGCCTCCCCATGCTGGCACTCTTGCCGCGCGCGCCGGCCGAGGTGCCGGGCGCGCCGCCTGCCGGCACGCCAGCCGGCCCCCCGCCCTCGCCGCGTGTGATGGCGCTACTGGTCTTCGTCTTCGCGGTGTCGGGCTTCGGGGCTTCCGCGATGGCGGCGCATATGCCGGCGATGCTGACAGCGATGGGCGCCGGCACCGCGGCCGTGCTGGCCGCTGGCGCCTTGCTGGGGCCAGCGCAGGTGGCGGCGCGCGTGCTGGATTTCGCTTTCCTTCGCAAGCTGCATCCGCTGGTGTCCACGACCATCGCCAACCTGCTGCACCCGATCGGCGCGGTGATGCTAATGGCGTTCAACCTGCCGGCGGCCTTCGCCATCCTGCATGGCGCGGGCAATGGCATGCTGACCATCTCACGCGGGACGCTGCCGCTCGCGCTGTTCGGGCCGGCGGGCTATGGCGCGCGCACGGGATGGCTGGTGATCCCCACGCGCATCGCCGGGTCATCGGCGCCGCTGCTGTTCGGGCTGATGCTGGAATATGCGGGTGCGCATGCGCTGTGGTTCACGCTGGCGATGTATTTGATGGCGGCCGCGGCGCTGCTCGTCCTGACCCGGATCACGCGATCATCCGCGTGAGCGCCGCGTTGAAGGCGTCGGGCGCTTCGTACATCACCCAGTGGCCGGCATCCTCGATCACCTCGGCCAGAAGTTCGGGCCGCGCCTCGCGCAGGATGGCGATGCGTTCGTGGATATGCGGGTATGCCACCGCATCGCGCCCGCCCCAGATCGCGCGCATGCGGCCCTGCACGAAGGGCAGCCGGTCCTTCAGCGAGGCGGTGGAGGCGAAACCACGGCTGCGCAGCCGCGCGTGGCGGGTGTTCCACTCCTGGATGTCCAGCGCCTCGTCATCGATCAGCGCGGGGTCATGGATCATCAGGCGTTCGAGGTTGACGCGGTTCGCCTCGCGCCGTTCGGCGCCTTCCTTGTCACGCACTTTCAGCAGGTCCACGGGCTGGCGCGGAATGCCGAGCGATGCAGCGCCGACGACTGTGTGTGTGCGGATATGCGCGCCTTCAAGCGCCGCCAGATGCGTTCCGCAATTGGCACCGAAGGAAAAGCCGCAGAGGTCATAGTGGCGATCAGGCCCCAGCACGTGGGCCATGCCCTCGGCCAGCGCTTCGGCCACCGCCGGCGGGTTGGGGCCGCCAGGCGGCATGGCACTTTCGCCAAGCCCTGGCATGTCCGGCACGATCACCGTGCGGAAGGCGGCGAAATGCCCGATATTGCGCGCCCAATGCCGCCAAGACCCGCTGCCGCCATGCAGCAGCACCAGCACCGGCCCCGCGCCCCAGCGCCGCCAGACGATCACGCCATCATCGCAAGGGGTTTCGATGCGCTCAGCCGCGCGCTCCAACTCCGCAACACTCACCCGCTCTTCCTCCGCTGCTCCGCGCGCGCGACCCAGGTCGTTGCGCCAAAGATGATCGCAGCGCCGACGAAGGTCCAGACACCGGGCACGTCGGAGAAGATCAGGAAGCCCCAGAGCGATGCCCAGACCAGTTCCACGAACTTGAAGGGCTGCGCGGCCGAGATGTCGGCCGCGGCGAAGGCGCGCGTCAGGCAGAAATGCCCCAGGCTGCCGATCACGCCGCAGGCGACCAGCAGCGTCCATTCCCAGGCGCTGGGCCAGGTCCAGCCAGGGATCGCGATGGGCAGGCTCATCACGGCCACCATGCCGGCCTGCCAGATCACGATCACCGCCGGGCTGTCATGGCGCGTCAGCGCCTTGGCGATCAGGAAGGAGGCGGCAAAGAGCGGTGCCGAGGCGAGCAGCAACAGCATCGCAAATCCGCCACTGCCGGTGAAGGCGGGCGCCATCACCACGCAGACACCCAGGAAGCCCAGACCCACGCCCGCCCAGCGCCGCGCATCCGTCTTCTCGCCCAGGAACAACACGGCGCCCAGCATGATGAAGAGCGGCGTGGTGAAGCCGATGGCGGCGATGTCCGACAGCGGCACGAAGGGCAGGGCGGTGAACCACAGCGCAAGCCCCAGCGTGTGCGTGACACCGCGCCAGAGTTGCAGCCCCAGCGCCTGCGTGCGGCAGCCGCGCAGGCCCAGGCGCAGCACGATCGGCAGCACCACCACCGCGCCGAAGAAGTAGCGCAGGCACTGCACCTGGTAGACATCCAGCGTCTGCACCAGCACGCGCATGATTGCGTTCAGGAAGGTCAGCAGCAGACCCGCCAGCAGCGTGTACAGAATGCCCTGCAAGGCGCGCGGCAGACGGGCAAAGGGGTCCATTGCCGGCAGCGTGGCGCGCCAGACGCACTTGCGGAAGCCCCATGCGGCATTACCCTCTGGCCAACAGAAAGGCTCCGCCATGCCCGACACCAACCTGCCCAACCTGAAATTCGCCATCGGCCAGCCGGTGCCGCGCCAGGAAGACCCGACGCTGCTGCGCGGCGAGGGGCGCTATACGGATGATGTGAACCGCGCCGGCCAGGTCTTCGCCGTGATGGTGCGCAGCCCCTATGCGCATGGCGTGCTGCGTGGCGTGGATGTGGAAGCGGCGCGCGCGATGCCGGGCGTTCTCGCGGTCTATACGGCGGCGGACATGGCCGGTTATGGGCCCATGATCTGCGTGCTGCCGCTGAAGAACGCCGATGGCTCGCCCTTGCGCAACATCCAGCGCGGGCCGCTGGCGTCGGACCGGGTGCGCTGGGTGGGCGATCCGGTCGCCGTGGTGGTGGCCGAGACCAAGCACCAGGCCAAGGACGCGGCCGAGGCGGTGCTGATGGATGTGGACCCGCTGCCCGCCGTGACCGAGGCCAGCCAGGCCGCGAGCGCCACGCCGCTCTATGACCACCTGCCCGAGAATTGCGTGCTGGATTTCCAGTTCGGCGACAAGGCGAAGGTGGCCGAAGCCTTCGCGCAAGCAGCCCATGTCTCGCGCCTGTCGATCCGCAATTCGCGCATCGTGGTCTGTGCGATGGAGCCGCGCGCTGCGATCGGCGAATGGGTGGATGGGCGCTACACGCTGACCGTGGGCAGCCAGGGCGTGTTCGGACTGCGCAACCAGATGGCCGGCATCATGGGCGTGAAGCCCGAGGAATTCCGGGTGTTCACGCATAATGTCGGCGGCAGCTTCGGCATGAAGGCCAGCGCCTATCCCGAATATGCCTGCCTGCTGCACGCCGCGCGCGCGCTGGGCCGGGCGGTGAAATGGACCGATGAGCGCACAGGCTCTTTCGTGTCCGACGCGCATGGCCGCGACCATGAGGTGGATGCGGAATTGGCGCTCGACGCGGAGGGCAAGTTCCTGGCGGTGCGGCTGACCAGCTTCGGCAATATGGGGGCCTATCTGTCCACCGTGGCGCCGCTGATGGGCACGGGCAATTTCGTGAAGAATGTGCAGTCCAACTACGCCCTGCCGCTGATCGAGGTGAGCACGCGCTGCATGGTGACCAACACCTCGCCGGTCAGCGCCTATCGCGGCGCCGGGCGGCCGGAGGGGAACTACTTCTTCGAGCGGCTGATCGAGACCGCGGCGCGCGAGACCGGCCGCGATGCCGTGGCGCTGCGCAAGCTGAACCATATCCGGCCGGAGGCGATGCCGTACAAGGCGGCATCGGGCAGCGTCTATGATGGCGGCGAGTTTTCGGCGCTGCTGGACCAGGCGGTGGAGGCCGCGGATTACCACGGCTTCGCCCTGCGCCGGGCCGAGGCCAAGGCGCGCGGCAAGCTGCGCGGCATCGGCATCGGGAATTTCCTGGAATGCACCGCGCCGCCGTCGAAGGAACAGGGCGGGCTGCGCTTCGAGAAGGATGGCACGGTGACGATCATCACCGGCACGCTGGATTACGGGCAGGGGCACTGGACGCCCTTCGCACAGGTGCTGGTGTCGCAGCTGGGCGTGCCCTTCGAGAGCGTGCGGCTGTTCCAGAGCGACAGCGACGAACTGGTCGCGGGCGGCGGCACGGGTGGTTCGAAATCGCTGATGGCGAGCGGGGCCGCGATCATCGAGGCCTCGGCCAAGGTGATCGAGAAGGGCCGCCCGCTGGCCGCCGAGGCGCTGGAAGCCGCGCTGGGCGACATCGAATTCGAAGCCGGCCGCTTCGCCATCGCCGGCACCGATCGCACCATCGGCATCATGGAACTGGCCGCCAAGCACCCGGGTGCCTTGGATGTGCGGCATGTCTTCGACGAAGCGCCGCAGGCCTACCCCAATGGCTGCCACATCGCCGAGGTGGAGGTGGACCCTGAGACCGGCGCGGCGCAGGTCGTGGCCTACACCACCGTCAATGATTTCGGCGTGGTGGTGAACCCGCTGCTGGTGGAAGGCCAGGCGCATGGCGGCATCGCGCAGGGCATCGGCCAGGCGCTGTATGAGCGCGTGGCCTATTCCGAGGAAGGCCAGCTGCTGAGCGGCAGCTACATGGATTACTGCCTGCCGCGCGCCGATGACCTGCCGATGATGGGTTTTGCCTCGCGGCCGGTGCCGGCCACCACCAACCCGCTGGGTGCCAAGGGCTGCGGCGAGGCGGGCTGCGCCGGTTCGCTGCCGGCGGTGATGAATGCGCTGTGCGATGCGCTGGGGGTTGCGCATATCGACATGCCGGCGACGCCGGAGGTGATCTGGCGTGCGTTGAACGGCTGATGCCTGCGGCTGGTCAGGCCGTCGCCTGACCAGCATGTAGGCTGCTTCAGATGTGGATCACGCGGCCATAGGCGTCGAGCACCGCCTCATGCATGGTTTCGCTCACCGTGGGGTGCGGGAAGACGGTGTGCATGAGCTCCGCCTCGGTGCTCTCCAGCGTGCGGGCGATGCCATAGCCCTGGATCATCTCGGTCACTTCGGGGCCGACCATATGCGCGCCCAGCAACTCGCCGGTCTTGGCGTCGAAGACGGTCTTCACCAGGCCCTCCGGCTCGCCCATGGCGATGGCCTTGCCATTGCCGATGAAGGGGAAGCGGCCGACCTTCACCTCATGGCCCTTGGCCTTCGCGGCCGCCTCGGTCAGGCCGACGCTCGCCACCTGCGGGCGGCAATAGGTGCAGCCGGGGATGTTCAGCACATCCATCGCATGCGGGTGCAGCCCGGCGATGTTCTCGACGCAGATGATCGCTTCATGGCTCGCCTTATGCGCAAGCCAGGGCGGCCCGGTCAGGTCGCCGATGGCGGACACTCC
>JAIXVH010000459.1 GCA_027483125.1 Acetobacteraceae bacterium
ATGTATTCGATGGCGTCCTGGTCACCCAGCCAGTCCGACCCCTTCACGGTGTCGTACATGTGCCAGCGCCAGTCGTCTTCGCCCATATTGCCCAGTGCGGCACCCACGCCGCCCTGCGCCGCCACGGTGTGGCTCCGCGTGGGGAAGACCTTGGTGATGCAGGCGGTTTTCAGGCCTGCGGCACCCATGCCGAAAGTGGCGCGCAGACCCGCACCACCGGCGCCAACCACCACCACGTCATAGGTGTGATCGACGATGCGATAGGCGTATTGCGAAGGCTTGCTGATGGCGTTCATGCGTGACCCCTTGTCACAACCGAATTGGGTCTGAAACGATTCACGTAAAGGCCACGCGCAGCACGCTGAAGGCGCTGATCAGCGCCAGCAGCAGGCATGCCGCCTTGACCAGAAGAATGCCGAAAAGCCGCGGCAATTCGGCGCGGACATAGTCCTCCACCACTTCCTGCAGGCCATGGGCCATGTGGTGGAACATCACGCCGATCAGCAGCAGCAGCAGCACGGCGTTGACCGGTGCGGCCACGAAGGCGCGTGCCTCCGCGTAGGACGCGCCCAGCAGTCCGAAGATGCTGAACACGAACCACAGCAGCAGCGGCAGCAGCGCGATGGAGCTCACGCGCATCATCCACCAATGCGTCGTGCCGGATTTCGCGGAACCAAGGCCGCGCACGCGGCCAAGCGGCGTGCGCATCGAATGAGAGGGGTTCTTTGCCATGCTCACCACGCCACCAAAGCGATGATCCAGGTCAGCACCGTCAGCGCGGCGGTGCCGATGAACACCATGCGGCCGGTGGCGAACACCGTCGGCAGGTCGAAACCCTTGCCCGCATCCCAGGCCAGATGCCGGATGCCGGCCAGGGTGTGGTACCAGGCCACCGCGGTGATGCCGAACAGCACCAGCACACCCAGGAAACTGCCGAAGAAATTCTGCGCCGTGTTGAAAGCGCCCTCACCGCTGGCGAGTGCGGCCAGCCACCACACCAGGAACAGCACCGCCACCGACCAGGCGCCGCCGGTGATGCGATGCAGGATGGAGGTGAGGCTGGTGATCTGCATCATGTCATAGGCTTGCAGATGCGGCGACAAGGGCCGCTGGACCACGCTGCCATCCGAGCGGCGACCCACGAAATTGGCCTGCCGTGGATCGATCGGTTCGGACATTGCCCGCACAGCTCCACTTTGCACGCGCTGGTTACCCGCGCTTGATACTTCCTCGATCCGGCAAGCCGGATTTGTGCGTTGCGTTATGAAGCCGGGTCAGGGCAGCGTCAACGTGGCGCCTCGACCCCCGAAGGCCCGGGCAGGCGGCGGGTGCGCAGGCAGGCGCGATAGGCGCTTTCCTCGGCGCGGCTGACATCCTGCTCGATGAAGCGGTCATTCACGCCGGGCGCCCAGCGCTGGCGGATGCTGCGCACCTCATCGGAATTCCGTGCCTCGGTGCGGCAGGCCTGTTGTTCGGGCGTCAGCGGCGGCGGGGCGGGAGAGCGTGCGGGCATCATCGCGCAGCCGCCCAGCAGCAGGAGAAGCAGGAAGGGTTTCATGCGTGCAGCCAATCCTCGATCAGGCGCCGCGCGATGCTGTCCACCCGCGGCAGGCCGAAGCCCAGTTCCTTGTGCTCATGCAGCTCACGCTTGGAGAACCAGCGCGCATCGCGCAGCTCCTCGCGGTCGATATGGATCTCCTCGGTCAGGCCCTCGGCGTGGAAGCCCAGCATGATCGAGGCCGGGAAGGGCCAGGGCTGGGAGGAATGATACACCACCTGGCCGACAGCGATGCCGGCTTCCTCCATCACTTCGCGGCGAACCGCTTCCTCCAGGCTTTCGCCGGGTTCCACGAAGCCCGCCAGCGTGGAGTACATCGGGGTCGGGAAGCGCAGGTTGTGGCCCAGCAGGCAGCGGTCGCCGCGCACCACCAGCATAATCACGGCCGGGTCGGTGCGCGGGAAATGCTGCGCGCCGCAATTCGTGCAGGTCATGGCATGGCCGGCGCTGCGCGGCTCGCACCGGCCACCGCAGACGCCGCAGAAACGGTGCTTCACACGCCAATGCATCAAGCCGCGGGCATGGGCCAAAACGCTCGCCTCGCCAGCCGGCAGCAGGCCGGCCACCTGGCGCAGATCGGTGAAGGCGCCGGCATCCTCGGGGATGGGCGGGTTGTCCTCGTGGCTGACATCCAGTGCAAAGACGGGACGCTGTTCCAGCAGGCCGAGGAATGCCCAGGGGCCGCCCAGATCATGCAGCGGGCGCGCGGCGTCACCGCCCAGCAGCACCGCCTCAGGCGCGCCGGATTCCAGGCCGCGCATCAGGCTGCGCGCGCGCCAGACCGGGGCGAAGAGCGTGTCCGGGCCATCAAAGGCGCGGGCGATCCAGTCGGCGTCTTCGCGGTGATGGCCGGCGCGGTCCAGGGGGCTGCCGGTATAGGCATTGGCACGGCTGGCGGGGAAGGAGAGGGTCATTGGGGAGGAATGAACCGGAAGCCGCCCGGCGTGGCAAGTCAGCCCGCAGCCAAACGCGGCCAGTTGCGGTCCGCGCGGGCGATATGGCCGGGGATGTCGCGCTCCCATCGGCGCTGGATGGAACGGTCGTAGTTCAGGTAGAGCCGGCCATCGACAACAGCCCATGCGGTGGGGTCGATCGGCGCGGTGTAGCCCTGCGCCACGGCCCAGGCGCAGAAGCCGCCATAGGCCGGCGCGAAGCGCTCCGGATCGGCGGCGAAGGCCGCGGCATGCGCGGCATTGGCAAAGCGCCAGGCAGCACCGCGCCAGTGCTGCGTGAAGCGCGCATCGCCGCGCGTGGGCACGCGCAGCAGGTGGTACGCGACCGGGTCGAAGCCACGAATGGCCAGCCCGTTATCCTGGAAAACGGGCTGTGCGGCGGCCGGTGCGGCCAGGGCGAACAGGAAGATGCGGCGTGGGATCATGCCGTGGTTTCGCGGCGCCCTGCGGGGTGGTTACGCGCCGATCAGAATTCCTCCAGCAGGCGCCCCAGCCCGCCGATCTTGTCGGCGATGCCGCGCGTGCGCAGCGCGTGCCAATAGGTGGCGGTGTTGATGGCGATGACCGGCTTGCCCAGCCACAATTCGGCCGCGGCCGCCAGCTTCACCATGGACAGGTTGGTGCCCACCTGCACGATCGCGTCCACATCATCGCCATCGAGCAGGCGCAGCGCATCGCGGCATTGCGCGGTGGTGATGGCCGCGATGCCGGTCCAACTGCGCGCGCGCATCGCGTGGTCGCGCACCACGGAAAAGCCCATATCGCCGAAGTATTGCGCCACCGCTTCGTTCATCGCGGGCCAATAGGGCGAGAGGATCGCCAGCCGCTTCACGCCGCCATAGGCGTTCAGCGCCGCGGTGCAGGCATGGCTGCCGATGGAGATGCCGATGCCGGCGGTCTCCTCCACCTGGCGCTGGAAGGCATCCGCACCCTTGGCGCCATCGAAGAAGGTCACAGCGGACATGCCCATGACCAGGTGATCCGGGCTGGATGTCATGACATTGCGCACGGCATCCAGCGTGTTCTGGCCGATCAGCTTGGCACCGGCGATGAATGTCTCGTTCGACACCGCATCGCTGTCGGGCGTGAAGATGCCGCGATAATGATTGGTGACGCCGAAGGGGCGCATCATCTCGAAATCCGGCTGCACGATGGTGTTGGTGGACGGGCCGATCACCCCGAATTTCTGGCGGAAACCCTGGACATCCCTGGACATGGCGCGCGCCTTTCCTGTGCTTGCGAAGGGCAGTGCAACGGAACCGGCGGCATGCTGCAAGCCCTGGCGGCGCAAGCGGTAGGCGCCGATGACCGCCGAAGCCGAGGCGGCGAACATGCGTCGCGGGCGTGCTGGCTATGCCCGCCCTATCGTCCAAGCAGCCGCGACCAGATGGAGCGGTCACGCTCGATCAGGATATTCAACCGGTGGAGGATGTTGTGCTGGGCTTCGCGCTGGTGGAACAGCATCTCATGCGCGCGGACTTCGAGCAGGTCGCGCATGGCGGCCACATCGGTCTCGCGAGACTCCAGCGCGGGCCTTGCCGGCGGCCGCAGCCGCGGTTCGCCACGCTTCGTCAGCACGACGGCGAATTCGAGGTGGTCGTCGACGGTCTGCGATATCTCCACATCCATCAGCCCTGCGCGGCAGACGCGCTCGATGACGGCGACGAAGGACTGTGGTTCCCAGACGGTGCAATGCGCGTCGATGTATTGGCCGGTCTCCGCGACATGGCGCGTCAGCGAAACCACCTCATCATCCCGGTAGTGGGAGCTGCCGGGCTTGCCCGCACAAAGCGCTTCAGGGTCAAGATCGACCGTATGCGCCAGAAAATCCGCGACCTGCGCGGGAGTCGGCACGCTTGGCTGGGCTGCCCAAAGGCCTACCAGTTCGCCAAAAGTAGTCAGGTTGCGGTCACGATCAAGATTGGCGCGCCTGTCTGGCAGAAACAGCGCAAAACGCCCACCCAAAGGCATGGTGTCCAGCACCTGATTCATCCAGCCGATGGGGTTGGGAACATGCTCCAGCACATGCGATGCCACAGCATAATCGAAGCTGATGTCCAGCGGCACGCAGGCACGCAAAGCCTGCCCTGGCCGCCAGACGAAATCGATTCTCGGCAGAGAGCCTTCGATATAGCTCGGATTATGCCGCGCTTTTTCGACCAGTTGCTCGTTGCAGCAGTAGTCCGTGTAGTAGAGTTGTGGGTGGTCCTTCTTGTGAATGAAGGGGTCGAAATATGGCGCCACCTCCAGACCGCAGCCGGTGGGGCACAACAATTGCAGCACTTGGTTGGTTAAAGCTTCCGCATGTGCAACCATCGAATGTGTCCGTTATGCTATGACCCCGCGTATCTTTGCACTATGTCTAAAGCCTTCGCCTGCAATTGGCCGTGAAGCTTCGCACTGGACAACGGTCGCCGCATCCGGGCAAAGCCGTTGCCCGTCATGAGGTGCACTGCCATGCCAAAAGCCTTGTTGGGCCCTTTGCCCCGCCGCGCCTTGCTCGCCACGCCCCTGGCCGCGCCCGCCTTCGCCCAGGCGGACTACCCATCGCGCCCGGTGCGCTTCGTCGTGCCAGGCCCTGCAGGCGGTGCCGGCGATGTGCTGGGCCGGCTGGTGATGGAGCGGCTTTCGGCGCGCTTCGGCCAGCCCTTCACGGTGGAAAACCGCCCCGGTGCCGGCACCAATATCGGCATGACCGTGGTGGCCCGCGCGGCGCCCGATGGCTATGTGCTGGGCTTGGCCTCAATCGCGGCCAATGCCGTCAATCGCTGGCTGTATCGCAGCCTGCCCTTCAACCCGGAAACCGATTTCGCGCCCATCGGCATGATCGCACTGGTGCCGAACCTGATGGTGATTCCGCCCAGCGTGCCGGTGCGCAATGTGCAGGAATTCATCGCCTGGGGGCGGGCCAATCGCGTGGCCTTCGGCTCGGTCGGCGCGGGGTCGTCGCAGCATCTGGCCGGCGCGCAGTTCGGCCTGGCAACAGGGCTGGACATGACGCATGTGGCCTATACCGCGAATGGCCCCATGACCACCGACCTGATCGAGAACCGCGTGCAGGCGCTGTTCCAATCCATCTCGGCGGTGGCGGAACTGGCGCGCGCGGGCCGCGTGCGCCCCATTGCCGTGACCGGCGAGAGCCGCGCGCCCGCCTTCCCCGATGTGCCGACCATGCGCGAACAGGGCGTGGATATCGTGTCGACCGGGTGGTTCGGGGTCTGCGCGCCAGCCGGCACGCCGGAGCCTATCCTGGAACGGTTGAACGGCGCGCTGAACGCGATCCTCGCTGAGCCGGAGATCGAGGCACGCATCATCCAGGGCGGCGCGGTGCCCAGGCGCACCACGCGCGCCGAAATGGCCGCCTTTATGGCCGCTGAAAGCGCGCGTTGGCGGCCGGTGATCCAGGCGACGGGGGCGACGGCGGATTAACGCGGCGCGCGCGCCGCAACGCCCGTGCGCTTCAGCAACCGCACCGCCTGTCGATCAAAACTGACGAAGACTTCGCCGCCCAACCGCGCCCCATCGGCGGCGATCGCGCCATCGGCGAAGTCGCCGCCGGCCTCCAGCATGGTCAGGCCCGCCTCCACCGCTGCGCGGTCCACACGCGTCGTGCCGGCGGCAACCAGCGCGCGGATCGCCTGCGCCACCTCGGCCGGGCTGTGGCCATAGGCACGCAGCATCACCCAGCAGAACTCGCACAGCACCGCGGTCGACACTGCGACCAGCTCCGCCGCGCGCAACGTCGCCGCGGCCGCGGCGGACTGCACGGGATCATCAGCGGCGGCGGCGCGCACCAGCAGGTTGGTGTCGGCCGTGATCCTCAACGCCGACCGGCCCAGCCATCGGCAATGGCGGCGGCGATCTCCGCCTCGGTGCGGCGGCGCTGGCCGGGCTGGCGCAGCGCGCCGATGAAGCCCTCCATCGCGCCGGCGGGCCTGGCCAGGCGCAGCGCCACGCGCCCATCGGGCAGCATCTCGACCGAGAGCTTGTCGCCCGGCGCGGCGCCCAGATGCGCGAGCACGGATTTGCGCAGCGTCAACTGCGCCTTGGCGGTCAGGGTCAGCATCAACGCACGGTAAGGCAGTTTTGCCTTACCGTGCAAGCATTGCGCAGTTCCCCTCCGCCGCATTTGCCTCTATCCCGCGCCGATGACCACACGCCATTCCGGCCGCGCACCCGGTGACCTGCGCACGCTGACCCTCGACACGCAATTCTCGCGCCATGCGGAAGGCTCCTGCCTGATCCGCTTCGGCAAGACCGAGGTGCTGTGCACCGCCAGCGTGGAATCGCGCGTGCCGCCCTTCCTGCGCGGCAAGGGCGAGGGCTGGGTCACCGCCGAATACGGCATGCTGCCGCGCGCCACCCATACCCGTGGCGACCGTGAGGCCGCGCGCGGCAAGCAGTCCGGCCGCACCCAGGAAATCCAGCGCCTGATCGGCCGCTCCCTGCGCGCCGTGGTGGACCGCAAGGCGATGGGCGAGATGACCATCACGCTCGACTGCGACGTGCTGAACGCCGATGGCGGCACGCGCTGCGCCGCGATTTCGGGCGCCTGGGTCGCGCTGCATCTCGCGCTGCGCCACTGCATGACAAAGAACATCCTGGGCAGCATGCCGCTGACCGACCAGGTGGCCGCCGTCTCCTGCGGGATCGTGGGCGGCGTGCCGGTGCTCGACCTGGACTACGAGGAAGACAGCAATGCCGGCGCGGATGCGAATTTCGTGCTGACCGGCGGCGGCGGCCTGGTGGAAGTGCAGGGCACGGCCGAAGGCGCACCGTTCAGCGAGGCGCAATTGCTCGACCTGCTGCGACTGGCGCGCGAAGGCACCGCGCAGATCTTTGCCGCGCAGAAGAAGGCGGTCGGGATTGGCTGACCCCGTCCGATCGGCGGAGGGCGAAGCCCGGAGCCGTGAATCGGCCGGCCAACGGCGCCTTGCGAAAGGCAACACCCTGCTGCTGGCATCGCACAATGCCGGCAAGCTGCGCGAGTTGCGCGCCATGCTCGCCCCGCGCGGCATCACGGTGATCAGCGCCGCCGAACGCGGCCTGCCGGAACCCGCTGAGACAGGCACCACCTTCCACGCCAATGCCGCACTTAAGGCGCTCGCCGCCGCGCGCGCTTCGGGCCTGCCAGCGCTGGCCGATGACAGCGGCTGCGAGGTCGCGGCCCTGGGCGGCGCGCCTGGCGTCTACACCGCCGATTGGGCGACGCAGCCCGATGGCAGCCGTGACTATGCGCAGGCCATGGCGCGCGTGGCGCGCGAGGCCGGTGACAACCCCGATCGGCGCTGTGCCTTTGTCTCCGTGCTGTGCATGGCCTGGCCGGATGGGCATACGCAATTCCATGAAGGCCGCGTCGAGGGCGTGTGGGTGCACCCGCCGCGCGGCACGCATGGCTTCGGCTTCGACCCCATGTTCATCCCCGCGCACAGCGCACTGACCTTCGGCGAGATGACCGCCGAACAGAAGGCGGCCGACAACCACCGCAGCCGCGCCTTCGCTGCCTTCGCCGCCGCCTGCCTGGACGAATAGCGCGGCGCCACCACCTGCGTGGCATGCTGGAACCCACACGCGCCGCGGGCCTTGCGCCGCTTGCCCAATTTGCCCCCCGCATGGGCCGCCACTATGCCGCCGGGCGCAATTCCGACCCCGGGCCGGGCGCGCGGCAG
>JAIXVH010000309.1 GCA_027483125.1 Acetobacteraceae bacterium
GGGCTTTCGGAACCCGAAGCCGGCAGCGACCTGGCGGCGCTGCGCACGCGCGCCGAACGCGTGCCCGGCGGATGGAAGCTGAACGGGCGCAAGATCTGGACCACTTTCGCGCATCTGTCCGACTACATGATTGCCCTGGTGCGCACCTCGCCAGCGCCTGAGGGCGGTTCGCGCCATGCCGGCCTGTCGCAATTCCTGGTGGATTTGCGCAGCAGCGGCATCTCGATCCGCCCCATTCACGACATGCTGGGTGAGGCGAGCTTCAACGAAGTCACCTTCGACGACGTCCTGCTGCCCGAAGACGCGCTGTTGGGCGCAGAGGGTGCGGGCTGGGCGCAAGCCACGGCGGAACTGGCCTTTGAACGCAGCGGACCGGATCGGTATTTGTCGTCCTTCCCTGCGCTTGCCGCCGCGGTTGATCCGCTGCGGACAGTGCCTGGCGCGGAGGCACCTCTGGGCCGCATGGTCGCGCGGCTGGCGACGCTGCGGCAGATGTCGCTCTCCATCGCCGGCATGCTGGAGCGTGGTGAACAACCGGCGCAGGAAGCGGCTCTGAGCAAGGATGTCGGCAATGATTTCGAACAGGCGCTGCCGGAGGCGATTCGCGCGCTGATGGAGCCGGACGACATGCCGCATGACCTGCGCGCGCTGCTCGATGATCTGGCGCAGCTTTCGCCCACCTTCAGCCTGCGCGGCGGCACACGGGAGATATTGCGCGGCATCATTGCGCGGGAGCTTGGCCTGCGATGAGGGAAATCATCCTGGAGCAGGTCGAACGCCTGCTGGACGAACATGGCGGCGTGGCCGTGCTGCGCGGCGTGGAGGCTGGCGAGTGGCCCGCCGCGCTGTGGAACGCGGCAGAGGAGCTGGGCCTGCCACTGCTGCTGGTGCCCGAGGATGCCGGCGGGATTGGCTTGGGCTGGGCCGACGCGGCCGCGGTCTGGCAGGTCTTGGGCCGCCATGGCGCGCCGGTTCCGTTGGGCGAGGGCATGCTGGCCAATGCTCTGCTGGCGGCGGCCGGCATTGCACCAAGCCCAGGTTTCGTCACGCTCGGCACGCAGGCTGCGCCATTCGGGCGTTTCGCGGTGCAGGCGTTGCGGCATGATCGCGGGCATGTCGCTCTGCATGCGCGCGACGGGCATGTGGCGCACAGCAATATCGCCCGCGAACCGCGCGATCGTATCACGCCCGGCCAGCCCATAGCCGAGGGCGGCCTGCCTGCGCCCTGGGGCACGCGCGCGCCACGGCTGGCGCTGGCCTTGCTGCGGGCTGCGCTGATCACCGGGGCTGCGCAACGCGCGCTGGCGCTGGCGGTGGATTGGGCGAATACGCGCAAGCAGTTCGGCCGCGCCATCGGCAAGTTCCAGGCGGTGCAGCAATCACTCGCGCAGGTGGCGGGAGAAGTGGCGGCGGCTGATGTCGCGGTGGCGACGGCCGCACGCGCAGCGGATGCGCGCGGGCTGCATGCTGCCGCCTTCGAGATCGCCTGCGCCAAGGTGGTGGCCGGCGAAGCAGGGCAGGTGGCGGCCGCGCGCGTGCACCAGGCCTTCGCCGCGATCGGCATCACCGAGGACCATGAACTGCACCATTTCACGCGCCGCATCTGGGCCTGGCGCGACGAGGCCGGCAGCGAACGCGCCTGGGCGGCGGAGCTTGGCCGCACGGCCTTGGTGCGTGGCGGCGCGGCATTGTGGTCCGACATCACCGGAAGGGACATTGCATGAGCTTCATTCTGCGCGAGGATGCCGATGGCATCGCGACACTCACCCTGAACGCGCCCGCCAAGCGCAACGCCATCGGCACGCGCGAGGAATGCGAGGAGGTGGCCGCGATGTGCCGCGCGATCGAGCGCGATGACAGCGTGCGCTGCGTCATCCTGACCGGCGCGGACCCTGCATTCTGCGCGGGCGGCGACCTGAAGGGGATGCGTGATCGCGCGGGCATGATGGCCGGCAACGGGCCTGCCGATATGCGCGAGAATTACCGGCGCGGCATCCAGATGATCCCGCTCGCGCTGTATGAATTGAACGTGCCGACGATTGCCGCGGTGAATGGACCGGCGATCGGTGCTGGGCTCGATCTGGCCTGCATGTGCGACATGCGCATCGCGTCGGACAAGGCGATCTTCGCCGAGAGTTTCATTCGCGTCGGTATCGTGCCGGGCGATGGCGGGGCCTGGTTGCTGCCGCGCGTGGTTGGCATGTCGGTGGCCTGCGAAATGTCCTTCACGGGCGACCCGTTGAACGCCGAGGAGGCGCGCGCGGTGGGCCTGGTCTCGCGCGTGGTACCGCATGCCGAATTGATGGCGGCGGCGCGCGCCCTGGCCGCGCGCGTGGCCAAGAACCCGCCGCAAATGCTGCGCATGACCAAGCGCCTGCTGCGCGAAGGGCAGCACACGCGCCTGTCCTCGCTGTTGGAGATGTCGGCCGCCTTCCAGGCGATCGCGCATGAGACGGCGGACCACAAGGAAGCGGTGGCCGCCATGCTGGAAAAGCGCGCCCCCCATTTCACCGGGCGTTGAAAACCGCGCGGTTGTGCTGCATATCAGCAGCACAATCCGGAGGTGTAACGATGCGTGCCTTCCTCGCTGTGATGCTGTTGGCGATGCCGGCCATGGCCCAGCAAGATCGCCCGCCCAGCGATGCGCAAGCGCGGCAGCAGGAACGCATGCGGCAATGCAATGCCGATGCGCGGCAGAACAACCTGGCCGGCGAAGCGCGGCAGCGCTTCATGTCAGCCTGCCTGGCGGGCCGGCCGACCGGGAGCTGACCGGCCGCGCCTATTCGGCGCGGATATTGGCGGCGCGGATCACCTCGGCCCATTTGGCGCGATCCTGCGCGATGGTGGCGCGGAAGCGCGTGGGATCATCCATGATGATCTCCATCGCGTTCTCAGCCATGCGCCGCTGGAATTCCGGGTTGCGGCCAACCGCATGCAGCGCCGCAAGCCAGCCATCCCGCACCGCCGGCGGCATGTTGCCGGGCCCCGCGATGCCGAACCAGGAATTCACCGCGAAGCCCGGAATCACCGCCGAGATCATCGGCACATCGGGCATCAGCGGCGAGGGGCGCGCCGCGCCATAGGCCAGGGCGCGCAAGCCCCCCTGGCGGATCTGGCCGAGGAATTCCGGCATGTTGCCCAGCATCATGTCCACGCGCCCGGCCTGCATTTCCACGATCGCCGGCGCGCCGCCGCGGAAAGGCACGTGCAGGAATTCCACCCCCGCCGCGCGCGCCAGCATCTCGGCGGCCAGATGCTGCGAGGTGCCATTGCCGGTGCTGGCATAGGTGATGCCGCCGGGCCGCGCGCGGGCGGCGGCGATGATGTCCTGCACGCTGCGATGCGGGCTGTTTGGCCCGACCACCAGCATGTTGTAGACATTGGCCACATTGGCGATCGGTGTGAGGTCGCGATCAGCATCGAAGGGCATGCGCACGCCGGGTGTCACCGGCAGCACCGAGGCCAGCGCCATGGGCATCAGGAACACCGTGTGGCCATCAGGTGCCGCGCGCGCCACCACCTCGGCCGCCAGCATGCCCGAGGCGCCGGTGCGGTTCTCCACCACCACCCGGTTGCCCATGATGGGCGTGAGGTATTCGGCCAGCATGCGCGATAGCAGGTCGCAGGTGCCGCCCGGCGCGAAGCCGCAGAGCAGCCGCACCTCGCGCTCGGCCTGGAAGACGGGTTGCGCCGCGGCCGGCAGGGCCAGCAGCAGAAGCAGCAGGGTGCGCTTAAACATAGCCGGGTCCTTCGATGGCGGGGTGGGCGATGAGCCAGCTCTCGTCGATCTCGACACCGATGCCCGGCGCCTCGTTCGGCAGCACGCAGCCATCGGGGCGGATGCGCCAGGGCTCGCTGCCCATGGCGTCGCGGAACAGGTTGCTGGTGCTGATATCGGCCTCGAAATACCCGCCATTGTCGATCGCGGCGAGCAGATGGATCGAGGCCGCCTGGTTGATCCCGGTCATGCTCGAATGCGGGTGGAAGGGGATCTTGAAGGCGCTGCCCATGGCCGCGATCCGCAGGCATTCGGTGATGCCGCCGGATTTGGACAGGTCACCCTGCCAGATGCGGATCACGCCATC
The DNA here is from genome assembly GCA_027483125.1 of Acetobacteraceae bacterium. Lineage (GTDB taxonomy): Bacteria > Pseudomonadota > Alphaproteobacteria > Acetobacterales > Acetobacteraceae > Rhodovarius. Next base: position 4,086 of record JAIXVH010000309.1, read on the forward strand.
CTCCAGCACGCGGGTGAATTCGAAGCGGGTGAAATGGTTTTCGCCGGCGGCCAGCGGCGTGCGGCCGAAGCCCGCGGCCGCGCGATACTGGTGGTGGTCATGCGCGGGGAAGGGTTCTTCCAGCCAGCCGATCTTCAGCGCATCCATCGCCGGCATCACGCGGCGCACATCTTCCAGGGTGTAGCCGATATTGGCATCGGTCAGGATGTCGAGTTCATCGCCATGCGCGCGGCGCGTCGCCTCCATCCGCGCGATGTCGGCGGCGACCGTATCGCCCACGCGCAGCTTCACCGCGCGGTAGCCGGCCGCCAGATGCGGCGCCATCTCGTCCAGCAGCGCCGCCGGTTCCTGATAGCCGAGCGAGACACCGCCCGCATAAGCCGGGATCGGCCGCGACGCGCCGCCGAGCAGCCGATACAGCGGCCAGCCCGCGGCCTTGGCGCGGATATCCCACAGCGCCATGTCGATGCCGCTCATGGCCAGTGAACAGCCAGCACCCATGCCGTGCGAGGCCAACTGGTACTTGTAGATGCGCGCCCAGATGCCGGTCACATCATGCGCATCCATGCCCAGGATCAATTGACGCAGCGTGGTCTCGATCAGCTTGGCGACGGCGGTATGCGCGCGGCCGTGATGCGCCTCGCCCCAGCCGAGGATGCCGTCCTCGGTCACCACCTTCACCATCACGGCATCGCGCTTCACCGCCTGGCCGATGCCCAGACGCGGGCCGCCCTTGGGCAGGGGAAAACTGGTGGGGTAGGCTTTGACCTCGACGATTTTCATGCGGCCGTCCTGTTGTTGCTTGGCGCTTCCGGTGGAAGGCTGGCACTTCAAAGCCGGAGGCTCAAGCATGACCGAATTGGTGCCCGCGACGATGGAGGCGATTGCCCGCTGGCAGGGTGTGGATTGCCCGAATGCGGCCGCGCGACATGGCCTGGGCGAAATGGAAGGGCTGATTGCCGCACTGACCACGCTGCGCGGCAGCATGACCTTCGAGGAGGAGCCGTCCGGCTTCGATGCCGCGCTGCGCGAATGCGCCGAGCGCACGTCACCGCGGACCGGCGCGGCCGCAGCACCAGCGCCACGTGGCACGCTGTCGATGACCGAAGCTGCCGATGCGATGGCGCGCGGCGAGGTCACCGCCGAAGCGCTGGTGGAAGCGGCCCTCGCACGCATTGCCGCGCATGACGGCGCGGTCAACAGCGTGATCCGCCTCGATGCCGATGCCGCGCGCGCAGCCGCCCGCGCCATGGACCAGGCCCGCGCACAGGGCAGGGTGCTGCCGCCGCTCGCCGGCGTGCCGATGATGCACAAGGACATGTACTACCGGCAGGGCCGCGTCAGCACCTGCGGCAGCAGCATCCGCCGCGATTGGGTGGCGCCGCGCACGGCCAGCGTTCTCGCGCGTCTTGATGATGCCGGTGCCATCGACATGGGCACGCTGAACATGGCCGAATTCGCGCAGAACCCCACGGGCCACAACGCGCATTTCGGGCACTGCCACAACCCCTGGAACCTGCCCTATTGCACCGGTGGGTCGTCATCTGGTTCGGGCGCTTCTGTGGCGGCGCGCTTCGTCACGGCAGCGCTCGGGTCGGACACGGGCGGGTCGATCCGGCTGCCGGCCACGATCTGCGGCGTGACGGGGCTGAAACCCACGCAGACACGCGTGCCGCGCACCGGCGTGATGCCGCTGAGTTTTTCGGCCGACAATGTCGGGCCGCTGGCTCGCACGGCGCGCGATGTCGCGCGCTTCATGCGCGTGATCGCCGGAAGCTGCGCCGATGACCCGACGAGTGCGCACGAAGCCGTGCCTGACTACGAAGCCGCACTCACCAACGACATCCGCGGCCTGTCCATCGCCGTGGTGCAGGACTGGTTCTTCGACGGCGCGGATGCGGAAGTGGTGGCCGCCTTCGATGCGGCGCTCGATGTGCTGCGCGGACTTGGCGCGCGCATCACGCGCATCGCCGTGCCGGAGATGGCGGCTGTCACCGCCTATGGCGCGCTGCTCTCGCGCGCGGAGGGTGCGGCGATCCATGCCAATTGGATGCGCGATGTGCCGCAGGACTACGCGATCCATCTCTCCTCGCGGCTCTATGGCGGCTATGCGATACCGGCCTCGCTCTACCTGGAGGCGCTGTCGCGCCGTGGCCCCATCCTGCGCGCCTTCTGCGCCCGCGCGCTGACCGGCTACGACCTGGTCGCCACGCCCACGCTGCGCACGCGCGTGCCGACGCTGGCCGAGACCGACATCGACGCGAACCCCGAGAACTGGTCGCGCTTCATGGCGGTCTCGGCCAATACGCGCCCGTTCAACTATCTGGGCCTGCCCACGATCAGCATCCCCTGCGGCTTCGACGCGAATGGCCTGCCGATCGGCCTGCAACTCGCCGGCCGTCCCTTCGCCGAAGCCCGCGTGCTGCAGGCCGCTGACGCATTCCAGCGCGCCACCGACTGGCACCAACGGGAACCCGCGCTGTGACCTTCATCGGCCAGTCGCTGCGCCGCTTCGAGGACCAGCGTTTCCTCACCGGCCGCGGGCGCTATGTCGCGGATATGGAGGTGCCGGGCGCGCTGTGGCTCGGCGTCGTGCGCAGCCCGCACGCGCATGCGCGCATCACCTCCATCAGCGCAGCAGGCATCACCATCTTCACCGCGCGCGACATACCAGGCCAGCTGCCATGCCCGGCCAATATCGGCGTGCCGATTGCCATGCGCGAACGGCCGGTGCTGGCCGATGGCGTGGTGCGCCATGTCGGCCAGGCGGTGGCCTTCGTGGTCGCGGAAACGCCGGAGGCGGCGCGCGATGCGGCGGAAGCGGTGCAGGTGGAATACGACCCGCTGCCGGCCGTGATCGACCCGCTCTCGCCCGATGCGGAACAGGTCTTCGACTGGCAGAAGGGCGATGCCGCCGCGACCGACGCGGCATTCGCGCGCGCCGCCCACATCACGCGCCTGGCCATCCGCAACCAGCGCGTCACCTGCGCGCCCATCGAGCCGCGCGCGGCCATCGCCTGGCCCGATCTGCGCCTGGTGGTGAATGGCATGAACGCCCATGGCATGCGCAAGCAGATCGCCGCCTGCATGGGCCTGCCCGAGGCGTCGCTGCATCTGGAAATCCCTGATGTCGGCGGTGGTTTCGGCGTGAAGAACGTGCCGTTTGCCGAGCATATCGGCGCGCTCCACGCGGCCCGCGCGCTCGGCCGGCCGGTGCGCTGGGTGGCCGAGCAGGCGGATGATTTCGCTGCCTCCTGCCATGGGCGGGGCATGCACAGCCAGGCCGCGATCGCGCTCGATGGCGAGGGGCGCATCCTGGCGCTGCGCATCGATGCGGTGGCCGAGATGGGCGCTTTTCTCTCGGCCAACGGCCCCTCATGCCCGACCAATGCGGCGGGCACGGCGTTCGGCGGCGGCTATGCCATTGCGGCCATCCATGCGCGCATGCGCGGCGTCTACACGCATACCGCGCCGATGGAGGCCTATCGCGGCGCCGGCAAGCCCGAGGCCAACCACATCACCGAAATGCTGATCGAGGCCGCGGCGCGCGAGCATGGCTTCGATGCCGCGGCGCTGCGCGCGCGCAACCTGGTGGCGGTGCATCCCCATCGCACGGCGATGGACATGCTGATCGCCGACGGTGCCTTCCCGCGCAATCTGGCCGTGGCCGAGGCAGCGGCGGATCGCCAGGGTTTTGCCGCGCGTCGTGCCGCCAGTGCGGCGCAAGGGAAGCTGCGCGGCCTTGGCGTCACCTGCTTCATGGAAACCGCCCGCGGCGCCTTCGGCGAATGGGCGCGGGTATCCGTGCTGGCCGATGGCCGGGTGGAACTGGCGCTCGGCACGCACAGCAACGGCCAGGGCCACGAGACCAGCTTCGCGCAGATCGCCGCCGACCGGCTGGGCATGGCGCCGGAGAGTTTCGTGCTGGTGCAGGGCGACACCGATCGTGTCGAAAAGGGCAATGGCCATGGCGGTGCGCGCAGCCTGCACCAGGGCGGCCGCGCGCTGGTGGAAGCCATTGACGCGCTGCTCGCCGCCGCCCGCCCCGAAGCCGCGCGCCTGCTGCAGGCCGATGCCGCGGCGCTGCGCTTCGAGAATGGCGCCTTCATCGCGCCGGGTGGTGCGACCGTGCCGCTGACCGCGCTGACCGTCAGCGCGAGCGCCGAGCACGACAGCGCGCTCTGCACCTTCCCCCATGGCGGCCATGTGGCGGAGGTGGAGATCGACCCCGAGACCGGCGAGGTCACGCTCGCGCGCTACATCGCCTGCGATGACTACGGCACGCTGGTGAACCCGATGCTGACGGCGGGCCAGGTGCAGGGCGGCGTGGCACAAGGCATCGGCCAGGCGCTGCATGAGCGCATCGCCTATGACGAGAATGGCCAACTGCTCAGCGCCACCTTCATGGACTACACACTGCCCCGCGCGGCGGACCTGCCGGAACTGCAGGTGCAACTGCTGGAAGGCTGCCCGGCCAGCGTGAACCCGCTGGGCGTGAAGGGGGTGGGGCAGGCGGGCGCGATCGCGGCACCGCAGGCGGTGATGGCCGCGGTCATGGATGCCCTGGGCGGCCGGCCGATCGACATGCCGGCCACGCCGGAAGCTGTGTGGCGCGCGCTTCGCTAGAGGTTTTTCCGCTGACGCTGAACCGGCGCCGGCCCGCACCCCCAACGCGGCCACCCAACGACAGTGTGCTTGATCGGGTGGAAGGGTGGGTGTGCGGGCCAGTGCCGAGTGTTGAGAAAAACTCTAAACCTCTTCGCGCGCGATGCTGAGAACCAGGCGCCGCAACCAGGCATGCCCGGCATCGGCCTCGAAGCGCCGGTGGAACAGCAATGACAGCCGCGTGTGCCGCACATCCAACGGCAGATCGCGCAGCACCAGGCCATGTGCTGCGGCCATGCCGCGCGCCAGCCGCGCCGAGAGCGTCATCACCATGTCGGTCCGCTTCAGCGCCTCCGGCACGGCGGAGAGATGCGCGATCACGCCCCCCAGCCGGCGCGGGTGCCCGGCCGCGCGCAAAGGCTCGTCCAGCGCGCCATCGCGTGAGCCATTGGGCGAATGCAGCAGATGCGGAAATTCCGTGAAACGGGGCAGGGTAAGCTCGCCCGTGGCCAACGGATGGCCCTGTCGCATCAGCACCATGAAAGCCTCGGGCAACAGGCGCAGGCGGGTGTAGAGCGCGGGCGGCTCGGGCAACACGCCAATGGCGAATTGCGCGCCTGATTCGAGCGCAGGCAAGGCATTGGTCCGATCGGCATGGCCGATGGCCAGCAGCACGCCAGGCGCCTCGCGCCGGCAATGCTCCATCAGCGCCGGCGCCAGCACCGCTTCGGCATATTCGCTCATCACAATGGGAAAGACGCGGTTGCTCGTCGCGGGCTCGAAGGGCGCCGAGGAGGCGAGCGATTCCGCCAAGCGGTCCAGCGCCTCGGCCACCGGCCCCATCAGGTTCAACGCCAGCGCCGTGGGTTCCACCCCGCCCGGCCGGCGGAGGAACAATTCATCGCCCAGCGCCGCGCGCAGCCGGCCCAGCGCGTTGGACACCGCGGGCTGCGACAAATGCAGCCGTTCGGCCGCACGCGTGACATGGCGCTCGCGCGCCACGGCGTCGAAGACGCGCAGCAGGTTCAGGTCCAGGCCGGCCAGTCCATTCATGGCGTCAATGATGGTGATCCCGGATCAGCGTTGGAAGCCCCGCGCGGCCAGGCGCAGACATCGCGCATCGACAACAGGAGATGACAATGCCGAATAATGCTTCCGCCCATGCGGCCCTGGTGCTGCGCTTGTCGCTTGGCGCCGTGCTGCTCGCGCACGGGTTGTGGTTGAAGGTCTTCGTGTTCGGGCTGGGGGGCACGATGGGGTATTTCGGTTCCATAGGTTATCCACCGATCCTGGGAGCCGTGGTCGCGATCATCGAAACCCTGGCCGGTATCGCGCTGGTGCTGGGCGTGCTGGTCCGGCCGGCCGCGCTGGCGGTGTTGCCGGTGATGCTGGGGGCGAGCTTGCAGCATGCCGGCAATGGCTGGCTTTTCACGGCCAGCGGCGGCGGCTGGGAGTTTCCGGTCTTCCTGACGGCGACATTGGTGGTGCAGGCGCTGCTGGGGGCGGGTTCCTTCGCCTGGCGGCCGGCGGCGCTGTCGCGACTGGAACCTGCCTGGGCATGAGTTTTGATTCGCCCACAGGATAATTCACATGTGAATAGTTGCGACTCGGGTATTGCCACTTGACTCCGAGTCGCTCAAATCTCGGCCATGGCGCACGCCGGGGTTGCTGCCGTTCCGCGAATTCACCACGCCATGGCCAATCCGCCATGGCGATTGGCGCTTCTGCCGGCGCTTCGCGGCATGGTTGCGGCGCAGCAGGGACGACTTGCGCTGTGGTTGCCGGTGGCCATGGCCAGCGGGATCCTGCTGTATTTCCTGCCCCGCTCCGAACCCGGCCTGAATTGGAGCCTCGCCTTCCTCCCTGTCCTGGCCATGGCCATCTGGCTGGCCGGGCGCCGCCCGGGTCTGGCTTGGTGCGCCGCCATGCTCGCCATGCTGGGCCTGGGTTTCGCCATCGCCGCCTGGCACGGGCAGCGCATGGCGCCGGCCCTGGAACTGCCGCGCACAGCCGCGGTCTTCGAAGGCCAGGTCATCGATGTGGATCGCCTGCCGGAGGGGCTGCGCGTCACATTGGCGGCCGCCATCTGGCCTGGCAGCGGCGAACCGGCCGCGCGGCATATCCGCATCCGCCTGCGCGCTGATGACGCATTGCGGCCCGAACCGGGCAGCCGCATCGCGGTGCGTGCCCTGGTGCGCCTGCCATCAGCGCCGACGCATCCCGGCGCCTGGGATTTCCAGCGTGCCGCCTGGTTCTCCGGCCTGGGCGGCTCGGGCTTCGCGCTGGGGCCGGCGCGGCTGGTGGAAGGGCAGGGCGCCGCTCCGCCACTATCGGCCACCCGCCTGGCCATGGAGACGCGGGTCACCGCGGCCATGCCGGGTGCCACGGGCGCCATCGCCGCCGCCCTGATCACCGGCGGGCAATCGGCCATTCCAGCGGCCGAGATGGCGGCGATGCGCGATTCCGGCCTGGCGCATCTGCTGTCGGTCTCGGGGCTGCATATCGCCATCGTCATGGGGCTGGTCTTCATGCTGCTGCGCACGGCGATCGCGCTCTGGCCCTGGCTGGCCTTGCGGGTGGACAGCAAGCTCTGGGCCTCGGCCGCAGCACTGGCCGCGGGCGGCTTTTATATGGTGCTGACCGGTGCCGAGGTGCCGATGCAGCGCAGCTTCGCCATGGCAGCCCTGGTGACGCTCGCGGTGCTGCTCGGGCGGCGGGCGGTCACGCTGCGCAGCGTGGCGATCGCGGCGATGATCGTGCTGGCGCTGAACCCCGCGGCCCTGCTCGGGCCATCCTTCCAGATGAGCTTCGCCGCCGTGCTCGCTTTGGTCGCGGCGCATGACTGGGCGCGCGGGCGCTGGCCGCGCACCGCCGGCCCGCGGCCCTGGTGGCGCGGGCCAGCCATGGTGCTGGGCGGTGTGGTGATCACCTCGATCATCGCGGGGCTCGCGACGATGCCGATCGGGCTCGCGCATTTCGGGCGGCTGCAATGGTATGGCGTGCTGTCCAACGCGGTCGCCGTGCCGCTGACCAGCATGCTGATCATGCCCGCGGGGCTGGCGGCCGCCCTGGCCATGCCCTTCGGGCTCGAGGCCTGGCCGCTCTGGCTGATGGGCCTGGGCGTGCAGGCGGTTTTGTGGGTGGCGCATGCCGTCGCCGCATTGCCGGGCGCGACCTCAGTGGCCGAACCGCTGCCGGGCTGGGGGCTGGCGCTATGCGGGTTGGGCATGGTCTGGCTGTGCCTGTGGCGCGGATGGCTGCGCGGCCTGGGGCTGCCGGTGATCGGGGTGGCCGTTGCCTCTCCCTGGATGATGACTGCGCCTGATGCGCTGATCTCGGCCGATGGCCGGTTGATCGCGCTGCGCGCGGCCTCGGGCGAGGTCTTCGTGCAACGCCTGGCCGGCGGTTCGCGCTTCACCGCCGATGGCTGGTTGCGCGGCATGGGGGAGACGGAAAGCCGCCCCTTGCCGGCGGAAGGCTCGGCGCAGGACATTGATTGCCGCAACGGGCTGTGCCGGCTGGAACGAACCCGCGGCGGGCTGCAACTGGCCGTGCTGCGCCCGCCGCCATCGCCGCCGCGTGGGCGCAATGCCCGCCAGGACATGGTCCCGCCGGCCGAACCGCCCTGCGGCGTGGCGGCCGTGATCCTCTCGCCCGAACCCATCCGCGGCCGCTGCGAGGGCAGCCACGTCGTGGACCGTTTCGCCGTCTGGCGCGACGGCGCGCATGCCGTCTGGCTGACCGCCAATGGCCCGGTGGTGCTGAGTGACCGCGCCCATCGCGGTGATCGTCCCTGGGTGCCGCAGCGCCCCGCCCCGCGCTACCAGCCGGAAAACCTGCCGGTCGCAGCGGCGGAATAGCGTTATGCCATCTCGCGCCGTTGGCGAGAGATGGCATGAGCTTTCGTGCCCTCAAGCGCCGGGCGCAAACCTGTGGTTTGCTGGGCTTTCGCCGGACTGCCGGCGGCGCCCATTCGGGCGCTTGTTGAGTCATGTTCCTTGGGCTTTGGTACTACCGGGCGGCGATCCGCGGCACTGGCAGGCTTTGCAGGAAGAGCGCCATGCGCGGCCCCCACATGGCGGAGGCACCTTCGCCGGTGAAGAAATAATGCCCGTCCTCGGCCCAGGGTGGCAGCATCACCAGTTCGGCCACGCCGCCCGCGCGGGTGAAGGCGGCGAACAGCGCCTCGGCCAGGTCGGGGCCGAAAAAGCTGTCATTGGCGGAATAGAGCCACAGCATGGGCAACCGCGCCGTCCGGCCGAATTGCCCGACATTCTCCACCAGGCGCGGGGCGGCGCAGTTGGTGCGCGCCCGACCACCAGCCCAGCCGCCGCGGCCGCCGGCGACATTCACCACCGCCGCCACGCCCGGCACGCCCTCGGCGGCGAGCGCGATGCTGCCCCAGCCGCCGGCGCTTTCGCCCAGGATGATGGCGCCCTCTGGCGCGATGCCCGGCATGCCGAGCAAGGCCAGCAACGCGGCACGGATGTCGCGCGCCGTCTCGCGGCCGACACGGATGAAGTCGGGATCATCGCAAGGGCCGAAGGATTCCGCCCAGACGCCAGTCGATGCGCCATGCGCGCGGCGCATCGGCATGGCCACCACATGGCCGCGTGCGGTGAACCACCGCGCCGCTTCGGCGTCACAGGGCAAAGGCAGCAAATGCGGGCGGACCTCCGCGCGCGGCATGGCGCCGTGATTCATGATCACCAGCGGCGCGGGGCCCGATTGTGCCGGGCGGCACAGGCGCGTTTGCAACATGGCGCCATCCGGGCCTGCCAGCATCACGACCTCATCGGCCAGCGCCGGGGCTGCGAGCAGCAGCAGCAGCGCCAGCCAGCGCGTCACGGAAAGGCCTCGGCAACCAACGGCCCCCAGACCTGGGAGCCGGCAGCGGCGAAGAACAGCGAGTGCCCGTCGCGCCCCTGTGCGCCGAGCGCGACCAGCCTCGCCTGGCCGCCCGCGGCGGTGAAGGCCTGGTGCATGCGTGCGGCCAAGGCCGGTGCGAAGAAACTGTCATTGGCCGTATAGACCCACAGCATCGGCTGCCGCGCGGTGGCGCCATAGCGACCGGCGGCGGTGACCAGATTCTCCGGCGAACAGTTGAAATGGGGCGTGTTGTCCCGCCAGCCGCCGCGGCCGCCAGCCATGTTGACGAAACCGCCGACCTCGGGCGGGTTCAGCGAGGCCAGGGCCATCGCGCCCCAGCCGCCGGCCGATTGGCCGACCACCAGCACCGGGCCGCGCGGCACGTCGGGCCGGGCGGTCAACGCGGCGATGGCCGCGCGCATGTCGCGCGCCGTCTCCAGCCCCGCACGATGGAAATCAGCGTTGTTGCAACTGCCGAATGCCTCGGCCCAACCGCCGCCAGAGGCGCCATAACCGCGCCGCAACGGCAGACCCACCGCATGGCCGCGCGCCGTGAAAAACCGCACCGCCTCATGCCCGCAACCCGTGGGCGACATGGTCGGACGCTGCGCGGCCTGCGCCGGCGAGCCATGGTTGATCAGCACCAGCGGCCGGCGCGCTCCACCCTCAGGCAGGCAAAGCCTGGTCACGATCTGCACCACCGAACCATCGCCCTGCGTCACCGGCACGCGCAGCAGCGTGGCGTCGGCCGACGTCAACGACACCGCCGGTTCGGCCTGCGGCACACAGGCCATCAGCAGCACCAACAGCGGCAGGATGCGTATCACTCGCCCTTGTTCCTCAAAATCCGCGCCTTATCGCGCTGCCAGTCACGCTGCGCGATCGCGGCACGCTTGTCATGCTGCTTCTTGCCCTCGGCCATGCCCAGCAAAACCTTGGCCACGCCACGCTCATTGAAGTGAATGTCCAACGGCACCACCGTCGCACCCTCCTTCGTGGTCGAACCAATCAACTGCCGCACCTGGTTCCTGTGCAACAACAACTTCCGCGGCCGGCGCGGATCAAACCGCGCCATGAAACTGCCAGCCTGCCACTCCGGAATATGCGCGTTGAACAACCACATCTCGCCATCACGCTCACCCGCCCAGGCATCGGCCAACATCGCACGCCCAGACCGCAACGACTTCACCTCCGGCCCCAACAACACAAGACCAGCCTCAATCTCCGCCCCAATCTTGTAGTCAAACCGCGCCTTCCTGTTCTGCGCCGCCACCCCATGACTGATCAAACCCGAAACCTTGCGCGGCATGGTCAGTGGACCCGGTTCTGGAGGGTGGTACGGGTGGCCCTTGGGGAGGGCTTTGCCCTCCCCAAACCCCACCCACCAGGGGTCAACGACCCCTGGACCCGGTGTGGGTTATGGCGAGGTTTGGGGAGGGGGCGTGGCGCGCCCTGCCCAACAGTTGCGACCTGGATGCCCCCTCCCCAAACCTCGCCAAGACTCATGGGTTCCAAGGGCCTTTCGGCCTTTGGTGGGTGGGGGTCTGGGGGAGGGCAAAGCCCTTCCCCAGGGGCCACTCCGCGCAACCCCTCCAGCACCAGGTCCACTGACC
>JAIXVH010000067.1 GCA_027483125.1 Acetobacteraceae bacterium
ATCGACCGCAACACCGACACGCTGCTGGTGCGCGGGCGCATCCCCAACCCGCTGCGCGATGCGCAGGGCGATTCGCGCGAATTGATCGACGGCCAGTTCGTGACCGTGACGGTGGAGGGCGTGGAGCCCGTGCAGGCCCTGGTGGTGCCGCGTTCGGCCGTGTTGCAGGACCAGGGCGGCTTCTATGTCTTCGTGGTCGGTGAGGGCAATGTGGCGCAGCGTCGCACCTTGCGCCTGGGCCGCGGCACCGCCGATCTGGCGGTGGCCGAGGATGGCCTGCGCGAGGGTGAGATGGTGATCACCGAGGGCGTGCAGCGCGTGCGGCCCGGCGCACCGGTGAACCCCGCCCCGGCCGGGGCGCCACCGGGCCGCCCACCGGGGGCGCCGCGCTGATGCTGTCTTCGGTTTTCGTCGACCGGCCCAGGCTGGCGATTGTCATCGCGATCCTGACGACCATCGCCGGCATCCTCGCGATGTTCGCCATTCCCGTCTCGCAATTCCCCAATATCGTGCCGCCGCAGGTCAGCGTCGTCACACGCTATCCGGGCGCCTCGGCGGCGGTGGTGGAAGCCACCATCGCCCAGCCCATCGAGAGTGCGGTGAACGGCGTGGATCGCATGCTGTATATGCGCTCCAACAGCGCCAATGACGGGACATATACGCTCTCGGTCTCCTTCGCGCTGGGCACCGATCCCGACATCGCCACGGTGAATGTGAACAACCGTGTGCAGGCGGCCTTGGCGCGCCTGCCGCTGGAGGTGCAGCGCAATGGCGTGACCGTGCGCAAGCAGTCATCGGCGGTGTTGCAATTCCTGTTCCTCTATTCGCCCGATGGCTCGCGCGCGCCGCTGTTTCTCTCGAACTACGCCACCATCAACGTGATCGACCGGCTCGCCCGCGTGCCGGGCGTGGGGCAGGTGCAGCTGTTCGGTGCGATGGATTATTCCATGCGCATCTGGTTCGAGGTGGACCGGCTGATCAGCCTGAACCTCGCACCTTCGGATGTGATCGCCGCGATCCAGGGGCAGAATGTGCAGGCCGCCGTGGGCCGCATCGGCGCGCGGCCCATCGGGCCCGACCAGCAATTCCAGTTCAACATGCAGACCCAGGGGCGGCTGACCAGCCCCGAGCAGTTCGGTGAGATCGTGATCCGCGCCAATCCGGATGGCTCCACGCTGCGGGTGCGCGATGTGGCGCGCATCGAATTGGGGGCGGCCAATGAGGACACGGAATCGCGCCTGAACGGCCAGCCGGCGGTGACCATGGGTGTCTATCTCTCGCCCGGTGCCAATGCGGTCAATGTCGCGCGCGCGGTGGGTGCGGCGATGAACGAGTTGAAGACGCGCTTCCCCTCCGGCGTGGATTACCGCGTCTTCTACGACACTTCGAGCTTCGTGTCGGACACGATGAAGGAGGTGCTGAAGACCGTGCTGGAAGCCTTCGTGCTGGTGGTGCTGGTGGTCTTCATCTTCCTGGGTTCGGTGCGCGCCACGCTGATCCCGGCGATTGCGGTGCCGGTCTCCTTGATCGGCACCTTCGCGGTGATGCTGGCGATCGGCTTCACGGCCAACACCATCAGCCTGCTGGCCATGGTGCTGGCCATCGGCATCGTGGTCGATGACGCCATCGTGGTGGTGGAGAATGTCGAGCGCGTGATGGAGGAGAACCCATCCCTCTCACCGGCCGATGCCACCAAGAAGGCCATGGCCGAGATCACCGGGCCGATCATCGCGATCACGCTGGTGCTGCTCTCGGTCTTCGTGCCGGTGGCCTTCGTGCCGGGGGTCGCGGGCGTGCTGTTCCGCGAATTCGCGGTGACGATTTCGGTCGCCATGATCATCTCGGCGATCAATGCGCTGACGCTCTCGCCGGCCTTGTGCGCGCTGGTGCTGCGCCATGCCGGGCCCAGGCGCGGGCCGATCAAATGGATGCTCTCGGGCATCGACCGCGTGCGTGATGGCTATGCCTGGGGCGTGGGCAAGCTGGTTCGCGTGGCGATCCTGGCGATCCCCATCACGCTGGCGGTGGGCTGGGGCATTTTCGAGGTGTCCAAGCGCACGCCGCAGGGATTTCTCCCGCAGGAGGACCAGGGCGCCTTCTTCGTGCAGCTGCAATTGCCGCAAGGGGCGAGTGTGGCGCGCACGCGTGCGGCGGTGGAGCAGGTGGAGCGGATTCTCGCCGCCAACCCGGCCATCGAGGCGCAGCTCGCCATCGTGGGCTTCTCGCTGATCGATGGCGGCGCGCAGTCCAACAGCGCCTTCATGGTCGCGCGCATGAAGCCCTTCGCCGAGCGCACGCGCGTGCAGGACAGCGTGTTCGCGGCCATCGGCCAGGTCTTCGGCGCGGGGCAGGGGATTCGCACGGCCAATATCTTCGCCTTCAACATCCCGCCCATCATCGGGCTCGGCACCGGGGGCGGCTTCGATTACCAGTTGCAGGACTATGAAGGCCGCGACCCGGTGGAGATGGGGGCGGCCGCCTTCGGCCTGATGGTGGCGGCCAACCAGGACCCGCGGCTGCGGGCGGTCTTCACCACCTTCAGCCCGACCACGCCCTCGCTGTTCCTGGATATCGACCGCGACAAGGCGCAGGCACTCGGCGTGCGTGTCTCCGACATCTTCACGGCGTTGCAGGCCACACTCGGCGGCTTCTACGTGAACGACTTCAACCTCTTCGGCCGCACCTGGCAGGTGAATGTGCAGGCCGAAGCCGTCGATCGCGACGAGATCAGCGACATCTGGCGCATCCAGGTGCGCAACCAGCGCGGGCAGATGGTGCCGTTGCGCGCATTCGCCGATGTGCGCGTGGTGCTGGGGCCGCAGACCATCAGCCGCTACAACAATGTGCGCAGCGTGCTGATGAACGGCTCGCCCGCGCCGGGCGTGTCATCCGGTGAGGCGCTGACGGCGATGGAACAGCTCTCCGCGCGCGTGCTGCCGCCGGGCTATGGCTTCGAATGGACCGGCACCGCCTATCAGGAAAAACAGGCGGCGGGGCAGACCGGCGTGCTGATCGTGCTGGCGCTGGTCTTCGCGTACCTGTTCCTGGTGGCGCTGTATGAAAGCTGGACCATCCCGATCCCGGTGCTGATGTCGGTGGCTGTCGGCGGGTTGGGCGCGTTCCTGGCGGTGATGTTCGCGGGCAAGTCGCTGGACGTCTATGCGCAGATCGGGCTGGTGGTGCTGATCGCGCTCGCCGCCAAGAACGGCATCCTGATCGTGGAATTCGCCAAGGAACGGCGCGAGGAAGGCATGGCGGTGCGCGAGGCCGCGGTGGCCGGCGCGCGCATGCGATTCCGCGCGGTGATGATGACGTCGATCGCCTTCATCCTGGGGCTGGTGCCGCTGATCATCGCCGAGGGTGCGGCGGCCTTGTCGCGACAGGCGGTGGGGCTGCCGGTGTTTGGCGGGATGATCGCAGCCGCGGTGTTCGGGATATTCATGATCCCGATGCTGTATGTGGTGTTCGAGACGCTGCGGACGCGGGTGAAGGCTGTGTTCCGCAAGGCTCAGCCCGCTCATTGACCATTCGCGCCGGCATCGCACATGCTGAAGACAAACGGGGAGCAAAGCCATGGCGAAATTCGGTCTCAGCCAATCCATCCGCCGCATCGAGGACCCGCGCCTGCTGGTCGGTGGCGGGCGCTACACCGATGACCTGAATGTCGCGGGCCAGGCGCATGGCTATGTCCTGCGCAGCCCGCATGCGCATGCGAAGATCACCGCGATCGACACCGCCGCAGCGCGCGCCATGCCGGGCGTGCTGGCCGTCATCACCGGCGCCGATCTGGCGGCCGCCGGCGTGGGCGAAGTGCCCTGCGTCATCCCGCTGAAGAACCGCGATGGCAGCGCGCGCTCCGAGACGCCGCGCCTGCCGTTGGCCACCGACACGGTGCGCCATGTGGGTGACCCGGTGGTGTTCGTCGTGGCCGAAACCCCGCAGGCCGCGCGCGACGCCGGTGAGGCGGTGATGGTCGATTACGATGTGCTGCCCAGCGTGACCGATCTGGCCGTCGCGCATGAGGCCGGCGCGCCCTTGGTATGGCCTTCGGTCCCCAACAATCTCTGCTTCGACTGGGAAGCCGGCGACAAGGCCAAGACCGATGCGCTGTTCGCGACCGCCGCGCATGTGACGAAGCTGACCGTGGTGAACAACCGCGTCGTCGTCGCCAGCATGGAGGGACGCGCCTGTGCCGCCGAATACGACGCCACCGCGCAGAAATTCACTGTGCATGCCGGCACGCAAGGCTCATGGCTGGTGAAGAACCTGCTGGCCAATGCCGTGCTGAAGGTGAAGCCCGAACAGGTGCGCGTGGTCACGCCCGATGTCGGCGGCGGCTTCGGCATGAAGCTCTATCTCTATGCCGAATACGCGCTGTGCGCCTTCGCCGCGCGCGCGGTGGGACGGCCGGTGAAATGGACCTCTGAACGGACCGAGGCCTTCCTGTCGGACACGCATGGGCGGGACAATATCACGCTGGGTGAATTGGCGCTGGATGCCCAAGGGAAATTCCTGGCGCTGCGCACGCGCAACCACGCGAATATGGGCGCCTATCTCTCCACCTTCGCGCCCTTCATCCCGACCGGCGCGGGCACCAAGGTGCTGGCCAGCATCTACGGTTTCCAGGCGATCCACGCGCATGTGCTGGGCGTGCTGACCAACACCGTGCCGGTCGATGCCTATCGCGGCGCGGGGCGGCCGGAATCCAACTATCTGGTGGAACGCCTGATCGACACCGCGGCCAAGGAAATGGGCATCGACCGCATCGAGCTGCGCCGGCGCAACATCGTGGGGCAGGGTGCGATGCCCTACACCACCGCGATGGGCCAGCGCTATGACAGCGGTGACTTCAATCAGGTGCTGGATGCCGCACTCGCCAAGGCGGATTGGGCGGGTTTTGCCGGGCGCGCCGCAGCCTCGGCGGCGCGTGGCAAGAAGCGCGGCATTGGCCTTGCCTATTACCTGGAAGCCACCGGCGGCGCGCCGGAAGAACGCGCCGAGGTGCGCTTCGCCGATGATGGTGTCGCGGAAGTCTGGGTGGGCACGCAATCCACCGGCCAGGGGCATGAGACCGCCTATGCCATGCTGACCAGCCATGAGCTCGGCATCCCCATCGAGAAGATCCGCGTCATGCAGGGCGATACCGACCAGGTGCCCAGCGGCGGCGGCACGGGCGGCGCGCGCAGCCTGTACAGCGAGGGCACCGCGATCCTGGCGACCACCACCACCGTGATCGAGAAGGGCAAGCAGGCCGCGAGCGAGGCGCTGGAAGCCGCGGTGGCCGATATCGAGTTCGAGCGCGGCCGCTTCGCCGTGGCCGGCACCGATCGCGGCATCGGCATCCTGGATCTGGCCATGGCGCAGAAGAAGCGCGCCGCCGCTGGCCAGCCCGCGACCCTGCTGGACGCCGCCGAAGTGGCCGCGATCCCCGCCCACACCTTCCCCAATGGCTGCCATATCGCGGAAGTGGAGGTGGACCCCGAGACCGGGCACATCGCCATCCCGCGCTACATCGTCGTGGACGATGTGGGCCATGCGCTGAACCCGCTGATCGTGCGCGGCCAGGTGCATGGCGGCGTGGCGCAGGGCGTGGGCCAGGCGATCATGGAACGCACCGCCTACGACCCCGCTTCGGGCCAGCTGCTCTCGGCCTCCTTCATGGATTACACCCTGCCGCGCGCCGAGGACCTGCCGGATATCGAGGTGGACCTGATCGAAGTGCCCTGCGAGACCAATCCGCTGGGCGTGAAGGGTGCGGGCGAGGCGGGTGCCGTGGGCAGTCCGCCGGCGGTGGTCAATGCGCTGATCCATGCACTCGGCGTGCGCGAGATCGACATGCCGGCGACGCCTGAAGTGGTGTGGAAGGCGGCCAGCGCGTGAGCACCGCGCTGACCATCCTGTTCGTCACGGCGCTGGTGGGCACGCTGGTGGTGCTGGCGCTGGGCGTGGTGCAGATGGCGCGTGGTTCGCCGGATGGCGCGCGGTCGAACAAGCTGATGCAGTACCGCGTGCTGTTTCAGGCGGCGGCGGTGGTGATTTTCGTGGCGATACTGCTGTTGTTGCGGGGCTGAGCGAGATGCGTTGAGGCGCAATCGCCGAAAACGCTGAATCCCGCTCTCAGCCGGCTTTATCGCCGCTCAACCCTCTCCAGCGTGGCATAGGTGCGCCCCCACCAGCGCGTCGTGATCTCGATGCGCATGGGCAGCGGCGGTGCGCCCTGCTGCGGCTGGCCCACCCAGGCGGTGATGGTCACAGGCTCGGGCGGGCGTGAGCGGTCCTGATCCAGGCGGAAGCCTGCCAGCAGCCGGCTCTCGATCGTGCAGCGCAGCGCCTGGCCCTGCAGGCCCACGCCCCAGTCATTGGGCACCGGCTCGGCCGCGGCGGCCGTGCGCACCACCACCTGCGACAGGCGGCGGGCGTCATACAGCACCGTCTCCGCCTCGCAGCGATTGGTCGCCGCCACGATCCGCGCCAGCCCCACCACCGCGGTCAGCGCATCCACCGCGCCCAGCGCGCGGTCGGCCGGGATGTCCTCGCGCTGCTCGGCGCCGTTGGTCGGCACCAGGGCGCGCAGCACGGGGCGGCCGGCGGCGTCGAACTCCATCTCCACCAGGCGGCGCTGGCCACGGAAGGTGCCATCCACGCGGTAGCTGGTGGGGCGCGGCACATCGCCCTGCCAGACGCCCTCGACCACCGTGCGCTGCTCGCTGCGGGCAAACAGGCCCACCAGGCCACGGGTGCGGGTATGCACCTCCACCCGGTAGCGCGGACCGTCGATCTGGAAGGTCACTTCCGCCTGCAAGGCCCGCAAGCCGCCCACATGCAGGTCATAGACCGCCTGCCAGCCCGGTTGGGCGGCGGCGGGCGTGGCGAGCAGCAGGCCGGCAAACAGGATGGAGCGCATGGCCTGACATGTCGCATCCCGGCCGCGCCATGCAAGGGTTGACTTCGCTCCCTCACCGCAGCATTACCGCCGCCACCCAGGGTGCGTAGCTCAGCGGTAGAGCACTGCCTTCACACGGCAGGGGTCACAGGTTCAATCCCTGTCGCACCCACCATCCCATCACCCGGGCGGCCCCATGTCAGCACCTGTCGCGCTTGATCTCGCAGGCCAGGTGGCGCGCATCCGCCTCTGCCGCCCCGATCGCGGCAATGCCCTGGGCCCGGCCATGCAGGAAGCACTCGACGCCGCGCTGGATGACGCAATGGCCGCCGGCGCGCGCTGCATCATCCTCTCGGGCGAGGGGCGGCATTTCTGCACCGGCTTCGACCTCTCGGACCTGGACGCGCTGTCCGATGGTGATCTCGGCTTGCGCATCCTGCGCATCGAGATGCTGCTGCAACGCCTCCACGCGCTGCCGGTGACCACGGTGGCCATCGCGCAGGGGCGCGTCTTCGGCGCCGGTGCTGATCTCTTCGCGGCCTGCGACCATCGCATCGCGCTGCCGGCCGCCAGCTTTGCCTTCCCCGGGCCCGCCTTCGGCCTGGTGCTGGGCACTGGGCGGCTGGCGGGGCTGATCGGCGACGGCCCGGCCCGTCGCCTGCTGCTGGCCGGCGCGCCGATCCCGGCCGAGGCCGCGCTGGCACTCGGCCTGGTCACCGCGATCAGCGCCGAACCCGCGCTTGACCCGATCATTGCCGCCGCCACGCGGCTGGATGCCGAGACCACCGCGGCGCTGCATGCCCGGACCCGGTCTGCCGATGATGCCGGTGACATGGCGGCACTCGCGCGCTCGGTCGCGCGGCCGGGGCTGAAGGCGCGAATCGCGGCCTATCGCGCCGCGGTGCAGGCCGCGCGATGATCCTGATCGCCGATATCGGCGGCACCCATGCGCGCTTTGCCTGGGCCGATGGCGCGGGGGGCCATGGCCCGCCCATCATCCTGGCCGTCGCTGCCCATGCCAGCCTGGCCCCTGCCATGCTGACCGCCACCGGCGGCACGCGGCCCGATCTGGCGCTGGTCGCACTGCCCGGCCCGGTGCAGGGTGATCGCGCGCTGCTGACCAACAGCCATTGGGGCGAGATCCGCGCCGCCGACCTGCCCGCTGCCGGCTGCCGCCTGTTCAATGACCTGCAAGCCCAGGCGCATCTGCTGCCCGTGGCGCAGGCCCGACACCTGGCCGGCGGCGAGGGCGACCCCGCCGCCCCGCGCCTGCTGGCCAATTGCGGCACCGGGCTTGGCGTTGCCCTCTGGGTGCCTGGCGCCGGCGCCATCCCCACCGAAGCCGGCCATGCCAGCCTGGCCGGCGCGACGGCCGAGGAGGATGCGCTGATCGCGGCGCTCCGCGCCCGCCATGGCCATGCCAGTGCCGAACGCGCGCTGTGCGGCCCCGGCCTGCGCAGCCTGGCCGAACTGGCGGGCGAGCGGGCGGAGGCGTTGTTCCTGGACCTGCTGGCCGGCCATCTGGGCAGCCTCGCACTTGCCACCGGCGCGCGCGGCGGCGTCTATCTCGCGGGCAATATCTGCAATGCGCGGGCGGAGGCGCTGGCCGCGCCCGCCTTCCATGCGCGCTTCACCGCCAAGGGCCGCTTCGCGCCCTGGCTCGCGGCATTGCCGCTGCGGCTGATCACCCTGGCGGAGCCGGGTCTGGCCGCGCTGGCAAGTCTCGCCAGCGCCTATGCATCCACAGCCAATCCCCCGGATGCTCGCGCACCCAGCGGGCGATGATGTCGTTCATCGCCTGCACCGCGCCGGGGATATCGTCGGGCAGGTCATAGGGGCCTTCCAGCACGGCGCGCAGCCCGCCACCGGGCAGGCGCACCGCGCGCATGCCATAGACCGCGATGCCGTATCGCGCCGCCAGCTGCGCGAGCAGCGGATTGGCCAGCACATCCGCGCCCATGAATTCCACCCGCATCCCGCGCGAGAAATGCTGGTCGATCAGCATGCCGATGCCCACGCCATCGCGCAGCATGGCGTGGATGCTGCGCGGCGCTGCGAGGGTCGCGGGGATGAGCCGGCCCATGATCGGCTCGCGCATGGCGCGCACCATCTCGGCGATGCGGGCATTGTTGGGCGTGCGGTAGATGATGCCACTGCGCTCACCGGCCGCATGCATGATGACGGCCGGCACCTCCCAATTGGCCAGATGCGCCGCCATGGCGAGCTTGGGGCGCGGATCGGCGCGCAGGCGGGCCAGCGCGGCCTGGCTTTCGGGTGACATCTCGGCGCTAGCGGCCAGTTCGGCCAGATGGACGTATTCGCAGGCGGTGCGGCCCAGGTTTTCCCAGGCATCGCGTGCCACTGCGCGGTGCCAGGCGGCATCACGCTCGGGGAAGGCCAGCGCCAGATTCGCCATCACGCGCTTGTGCCGCGGGGTGAAGGGGCCCAGCGCGCGCAGTACCGCGCCACCCAGGGCCGAGGCGCGCCGCAGCCCCAGGCCGCGCAGCCCCGCGAAGACCGCGCCCGCCAGCCAGGCCAGAATCGCGTCTCCCGCTGCCTTCACCCTCGGATGCATGGCGGGCGGTTAGCAGCGCCTTGCGCCCCCGGCAAACCGCGCCCGCCACGCAACGAAGTGCAACAGATCGGCCTTGCGCAACACAGCGCAACCAAGCGCGCATTTTCCCCCTGGGAGGCGGCGCGCCGCGGCCTATTGTAACAGCCATGGACAACGCCCAGCCGCATATCCTGATCGTCGATGATGACCGGGAAATCCGTGAACTCCTCTCCCGCTTCCTGGAGAAGCAGGGCATGCGCGTCACCGCCGCGCGCGACGCGCGCGAGGCGCGCAGGCTCTGGCCGCTCGGCCGCTACCATATCGCCGTGCTCGACATCATGATGCCCGGCGAATCGGGGCTGGATCTGGCGCGCTGGCTGCGCACGCAATCCAATGTGCCGATCATCATGCTGAGCGCGATGGGCGAGGAGACGGACCGCATCGTGGGTCTCGAACTGGGCGCCGACGACTACCTGCCCAAGCCCTTCAACCCGCGCGAACTGCTCGCCCGCATGCGCGCCATCCTGCGCCGCGCGAACGGGGAGGGCGGGCCTGGCGAGGCCGACCAGCGGCCGCTGCATTTCTCCGGCTGGACGCTGGAGCCCGCCCGCCGCCGCCTGCTGAACCCCGATGGCGCGGAAGTACCGCTCACGGGCGGCGAATACGACCTGCTGGCCGTGCTGCTGGAACGCGCCAACAGGGTTCTGACCCGCGACATGCTGATGGACATCCTGCGCGGCCGGCAGGCTGGCCCCTTCGACCGCGCGATCGATGTCGCCGTCTCGCGCCTGCGCCGGAAGCTGGAGGATGACGGCCGCAACCCCAGCCTGATCAAGACCGTGCGCGGCGGCGGCTATGTCCTGGCCGCCACCGTGGACCGCCCATGAGGCTTTGGCCCCGCTCTCTGGCCTGGCGCACCGCGGTGCTGCTGCTGCTGGGGCTGATGGCGGTGCAGGGCGTGGGGCTGACCATCCACGCGCTCGATCGGGTGGAATTGCAGGCCTATGTGCAGCAGCGAGAGATCGCGGCCCGCACCTTCAATCTGTGGCGCAACCTGATGCTGCTGCCGCCCGACCGCCGCGCCGCCTTCGTGGCCGAGGTCGAATTGCCGCAGGGCATGCAGGCCAGCTTCGACAACCTGCCCGCGGTGCAGCCCGGCATGCCGCCGGTGCCGCATGAGATGCTGCAGCGCTTTCGCCTCAACGCGCCGGGCCCGCTGGCCGGCCCGCAGCGCTTACGCCCGCGTGAGGTGCTGCATGCGCATGTGCCGCCCAACGGGTTCGTCCTGTCGCTGCGCACGCAGGAAGGGGCTTGGCTGAACCTGCGCGTGATGCCGCCCGCGGCACGCCCCTGGCACAGCGAGAATTTCCTCTGGGCCTTCATCGCCATGAGCTTCTGCGCCGCAGCACTCATCCTGTGGGGCGTGCGGCGCATGACGCGGCCGGTGGCGCAGCTGGCAGCGGCCGCCGAGGCGCTGGGCCGCAACGTCAACGCGCCACCCTTGCCCGAGACCGGCCCCAGCGAGACCGCCCAGGCCGCGCGCGCCTTCAACACCATGGCCAGCCGCATCCGCCGCTTCGTCGATGACCGCACGCAGATGCTGGCGGCCATCGGCCATGACCTGCGCACGCCCATCACCAGGCTGCGGCTGCGCGCGGAATTCCTCGATGATGACGAGCAGCGGCGCAAGATGCTGCGGGATCTCGCCGAGATGGAGGCGATGATCGACGCCACCCTGGCGTTTGCGCGCGATGATGCGGCGAAGGAGCCGCAGATCGCCTTCGACATGGCCGCCCTGTGCCAGACCGTGCTGGACGAGGCGTCGGACGCCGCCCCCGAGGCCGAGGTGGCCTATGACGGCCCCGACCGCCTGCCGGCCACCGGCCGGCCGGCCGCGCTGAAACGCGCGCTGTCCAACCTGGTGGGCAATGCGCTGGCCTATGGCGGCGCGGCGCGGGTGGCACTCGAGGCCGAGGGCGGGCAGCTGCGCGTGCGGGTGGAAGACAACGGCCCCGGCATCCCGCACGACCAGCTGGAAAGCGTGTTCCAGCCCTTCCGCCGGCTGGAGAACAGCCGCAACCGCGAGACCGGCGGCACTGGGCTCGGCCTGACCATCGCGCGCAACATCCTGCGCGCGCATGGCGGGGATGTGGTGCTGGCCAATCGCAGCGGCGGCGGGCTTTCGGCGGTGGCGACGCTGCCTTTTGCCACTTGAGGTTGCATCACGGGCTTGTGTCTTCGCGCAAACGAGAGGGCTGGTATGGCCATGCCATGCGCGTGATCCTTCTCCTCTCCATGCTGTTCTCGGGCGCCGCCTGGGCCTCCTCGCCGGCGGCGCTCTGCGCGGGCGAATGCGGCTCGCAGTCCAATCCGGCGGCCTGCATGATCCGCTGCCGCGCGGCGCAGGATTTCCTGCAGCAGCAGCGCCAGGCCATGAGCCATTCGGGCATGCCCCGGCCAGGCGCGCAGCGGGTGGCGGCCGGTCCGGTCTCGCAAGCCCCGCGCGGGCAGCGCTGGGGTGCGATCTATGCCGCGCTGCCGCCCACCGCCGCGGTGGGCACCAATGAGGGCGCGCTGAGCCGCGATATCGTGCATGCCCGCGCGGAGGGTTCGTGCCGCGCCCAGGCGCGCGGTGATTGCCGGCTGCTCACCGAATTCAGCAGCGGCTGCGGTGCCGCCGCCCAGGCCACGCGGTTGATCGGCGTGGTGCAGACCCATGACCCCAGCGTGAACCGCGTGACCTTCATCGCCGGCGCCACGGCACCCACCCGGGCCGAGGCGGAGCGCGCCGCGCTCACGCAATGCGCATCGCGCGACCGCAGCGCGACCTGCCGCGTGGTCGCGGCCTTGTGCGTCGGAAGCTGAACCCGGAAAGGATACGGCGCCCACCCCGGGGTTTCAGGCTTATGCGGTGGTGGGTCGCACTGGTTTCGGGGGGCTTTCCGGCCACCCCCCGGGGGGCGCCCGAAAAATCTTCCGTTCGAATCGGAAAAACCCTTGCATCAGGGGGAAGGGGGGGCTAATTGCCCCTCAGACGCAGTACGCACGTGCCTCTGGCCCCAGGCCCACGGGGAGTTTTTCTCCACCGCGGCGCAAGGTTTACGCAACGACGTCAAGCGTTCTGGCAACCCCGTTCGGCGCAAGCCGGGCGGTTTCTTATTTGGTCGCTGGTTCGTTCGACCGTTCGTCAACTTTGGGGCCTGCCCGCGGCAAGCGGGCGGTTCCACATATTTGGAAGGGGTGGTGCGATGACCGACAAGGTCTCTCGCTTCATTGCCGCACAACAGCCGGCGACGCCGTGCCTGGTGCTGGATGTGGACCGTGTTGCCGGCAACTACGCACGCCTGAAGGCCGCGCTGCCGCTGGCGCGCATCTACTACGCCGTGAAGGCCAACCCGGCCGCTCCCATCCTGGACCGCCTGACGGTGCTGGGTTCGCATTTCGATGCGGCCTCGCTGCCGGAAGTGCGCATGTGCCTGGATGCCGGCGCCGAGCCCACGCGCATCAGCTACGGCAACACCATCAAGAAGGAGCGCGACATCGCCGCCGCCTTCGAAGCCGGTGTGCGCATGTTCGCCTTCGACAGCGAGGCCGAGCTGCGCAAGATCGCGCGCGCCGCCCCCGGCGCGCAGGTCTATTGCCGCATCCTGGTCGCCAATGAGGGCGCCGAATGGCCGCTCAGCCGCAAGTTCGGCTGCGAGGCCGCGATGGCCGTGAAGCTGATGGCGCTGGCCGGTGAGCTGGGCCTGGATGCCTATGGCATCTCGTTCCATGTCGGCAGCCAGCAGACCGCGACCGGCCCCTACAAGGCCGCGATCGCGCAGGTCGCGACCGTCTTCACCGATCTGGCCGCGGCGGGCGTGAAGCTGCGCATGGTCAATCTCGGCGGCGGCTACCCGGTGCGCTACAAGGCGGAAGTGCCCGAGATCGAAGCCTTCGGCGATGCCATCATGGGCGCCATGGCCGAGCATTTCGGCAACTCCCTGCCCGAGATGGTGATCGAGCCCGGCCGCTTCCTGGTGGCGGACGCCGGCACCATCGTCTCCGAGGTCGTGCTCGTCTCCCGCAAGGGCGATGAGGATCCGGTGCGCTGGGTGTATCTCGACATCGGCCGTTTCGGCGGCCTGGCCGAGACCGAGGGCGAGGCGATCCGCTACGCCTTCCGCACGCCGCATGACGGCACGCGCGAAGGCCCGGTGACCATCGCGGGTCCCACCTGCGACAGCGTGGACACCATCTACGAGAAGTCCAACTACCGCCTGCCGGTGGCGCTGGCGGAGGGCGATCGCGTGGAAATCCTGGCGACCGGTGCCTATACCACCACCTATGCCAGCCAGAAGTTCAACGGCTTCGCGCCGCTGGAAGAACACTACATCTGACCGCGGCGGGGCCGCTTCGAGAGGCTGATTCAACGCTCCGGTGATACCACCTGCGCGGATCAGCCTCCGCGGCCCCGTTGCCCAGGGTCCGGCCATGCGTCGGACCCGCAAGATCACCTCCGGCCATGTCCCGGCGGCACCCGCCTGTTGAACCGCAACCACCATGGGGCGTCCATCGCCGTCCCATGGTCACCCATTCTGTCGGGTGGTCGCTGCTCGCCGAACGCGGTTCGGTGTGGCGCGATTGGCTGCGGGCCGGCGTGTCGGTGCCATCCACCAGGGCATGGCCTGCGCAGGCCGGCGGGCTTGGTGCGTTCCGGCGGGAGACCGCCCTGCGCCAAGGCCCGCCGGCCGCATCCCGCGCTGCTCATGCCGGTCGCGGCCGGCGGCCTGTGCTGCGGCGCGACATGCCGGAAGGACGCAAAGCGCCATGCATGGCGCGAGCAGGCAACGCCGCTTACGCGCGAATCGCTGAATGATCGCAGAAATTCCTTTTAGTTTGTCTACGAGCGGGATATTCTACGCCCATGGATGAAATCGACCGCAAGATCGCCATCGCCGTGCAACAGGATGGCGCCGCCGGCCTGGCCGAACTCGCGAAAATCGCGGGCCTCTCCGTCTCGGCCACCGCCGAACGCCAGAAACGCCTGGAAGAACGCGGCACCATCCGCGGCTGGCACGCCGCCCTCGACCCCGCACAAGTCGGCTGCCCGCTGCTCGCCTTCGTGCGCCTGGCCCTCAAACCCGGCAAACACGACGCCAGCTTCCGCACCAGCATGGCCGCACACCCCGCCGTGCTGGAATGCCACCACATGACCGGCAACTGGTCCTACCTGCTGAAACTGCGGCTGGCCGATATGGCGGCGCTGGAGGAATTCACCTCGACCGAACTGCGCAGCCTGCCCGGCCTCGAACGCCTGGCAGTGGATGTGGCGCTGTCATCACTGAAAGAAACCCACCTGCTGCCCGTGGCCCCGGCACCACCGGAGGATGACGAGTAGCGTTGGTTGCCCTGGGGAGGGACGCCGTCCCTCCCCAGACCCCACCCTGCCAAAGGCCGAAAGGCCCTTGGAACCCATGAGTCTTCGGTCTGGTTGGGGAGGGGGCATGGCGTGCCATTGACGACGGTTGCACCCTTGATGCCCCCTCCCCAACCAGACCGATAACCCACACCGGGTCCAGGGGTCGTTCACCCCTGGCGGGCTGAAGCGCCGAAGGCGATGAAGGTTTGGAGAGGGGCAGCGCCCCTCTCCAAGAGCCACCCACCCGCCCCGAACCACCCCCGCTACGCGGACAATACGCCGGCCAGGGCGTGCCACATCGGTTTGCGGCGCAGGTCGGTGTCGAAGGGCAGGCCGCGTGTGGGGGTATTGTCCGGGCGTGCGACGTCGCGGTCGTGGACCAGCCAGGAGTGCCTGTCGGTCAGGCCCCAGGTGATGATGGTGCGGCAGCCGGCTTGTGTGGCGGTGGTGGTGAAGCTGCGCACGCGTTCGGCGACGGCGGCATCGCGGGCGGTGATGTCGGGTGGCAGTTGGTCGGCTTCGCGCACATCCAGTTCGGTGATGATGATGGCCAGGCCCATGCTGCGGATTTCGGCCAGGAAGCGGCCGAAGATGTCTGCGTTGAAGGGGCGGCGCAGTTGCAGGTGGGCCTGGATGCCGAGTGCGTCCAGCGGTGTGCCGCGCTCCAGCAGCCGGCGCAGCAGGGCGAGCAGGCGGGTGCGCTTGATGTCGGCGTCGGGCGTGGCTTCTTCGATGCCGTATTCGTTCAGGGTCAGCCGCAGTGTGGGGTCCAGGCTGCGGGCCAGGCGCAGCGCGTGTTCGATGTAGTCCGGGCCCAGGGCGCGAAACCAGGGTGATTCGCGCAGCGGGTTGGGGCCGGCCTGTGGGTTGTCGGCGCCCGGGGCGTTGGCGATGGGTTCGTTGATCACGTCCCAGTCGCGGATGGCCTGGCGGGTGGCGGGCAGGATGGTGGTGAAGTGGGTTTCCAGCGCGGCGCGGGCGGCGGAAGCGCCATCGGCCAGGCGGCGGGGCAGCCATTCGGGCATGGCATTGTGCCAGACCAGGGCGTGGCCGCGCACCCGCTGCTGGTGGCTGTGCGCGGCGGTGATGATGCTGCGCAGCGGGGCGAGGTCGAATGTGCCCTCGCTGGGTTGCAGCGCTTCCCACTTGCCTTCCCATTCCGGCACCAGGATTTCGGCTTCGGTGGCGAAGAGCCGGGCGTAGTCTGCCTCCTGGGCCAGGATCTCGGAGCGGATGGCGGCGCCGAAGGCGCGGCCGGCGGCGCGGGCCTGTTGGCGCAGCGGTGCGAGGTTGGGTTGTGCCTGTGCGGGCAATGCCGCGAGCGGCAGGGCCAGGGCCGCGCGGCGGTTCAAGCGGCGCGCGCCATGGGGGTCTGCAGCGCGCGTTCGTAGCGGCCCTGGCGCCAGCGCACCAGGCGGAAGGCGGCGTGGGCGGCGGCGCGCGAGAGGCGGCCGCGCGGCGGCAGGCCGACCGCCTTGAAGATCATCCCCATGCCGCGGTCCAGATGGCGGAACTGGTAGAATTTCATGGCGCGCGCCATGTAGCCGGTGATGCAACGCTCGTGGTTGTAGGGCGTGCCTTCGGGTTCGTTGGAGACGTGGAAGGCGAAGGCGAGTTCGTCATCCTCGGTTTCCGTGGCACGGCCGAGCGCGATGCGCAGGCGCGCCAGATGCGAGAGATTCTCGCGTTCCAGGTAGCGGCGCAGATGGTCGTAGAACAGCTTGAAATGGCGGTATTCATCGGCCGCGATCAGGCGGCACACCTGTTGCAGAACGGGCTCTTCCGTGGCTTCGGCGAGCGCCGTGTAGTAGCTGGAGGTGCCGGTCTCGACGATGCAGCGCGCGACCAGTTCGCCGCTGCGCGAGCCGCGGATGGAGGCATCGGCCTTCACATCGATCGTGTAGCCCGCGCGGTAGCGTGCGAAGGCGGCCGGGTAGTCGAAGGACGGGTCGGCCAGCTGCGCCCAGCGGCCGAGCGCATCGCCGTGCTGGACTTCTTCCACCGCCCAATGGTCGGCCGCCTGGCGGAAGTCGGGGTCGTCGGCGAAGACCGAGTTCAGGTAGAGCGCGTAATCATCGCCATTGCGTTCCACCATGGCGGCGGATTTGACCAATGGCACGATATCGGGGTCGACCTTGGAGGGGTCGAACTGGTCCCAGGCAATGTCGTCGAGGTGCCAGTGCTTCATACGGCTGATCTTCGTTCAGCCATGGCCCGGTTCAAGGGGGCGATATCAGGCAGCACCGGCCAGGTCGCGCATGGCGCGCATGGCCAGCAGGCGATCCATGGCGACGTCGCGCGCCTCAGGGGCGGCCATGGCGGCTTCGGCATAGGCGTGTTCGGCGGCGGTGACGCGCTTTTCGGCCTCGGCACGGGACAGGGTGGCCAGGGGCGTGGCTTCATCGGCCAGCACGGTGACACGGCCGGGGGTGACTTCGGCGAAGCCGCCGGCAACGAAGAGCGCCTCGGTCTCCTGGCCGTTCTCGGTGACGCGGATGGCGCCGCCGCGGAGTGCCACGATCATCGGGGCATGGCCGGGCAGCACGCCCATTTCGCCCTCGGCCGCGGGGATGATGACCATCTCCACGGGGCGGGAGAGCAGGAGCTTCTCCGGCGAGACGAGTTCGAGTTGGAACGTGGCCATCACAGCACCTTTCTTTTTCCCGGGCCGCAAGGCGGCCCGCGCCGCCCAACTGCCCTAGCCCCCAGCGCACCAGCCGCGCGGCGTAAGCCAAGCCGGCGGAGCCGGCGCCCGGCGCCTGAGGGCGCAAATAAAGTTGAATGAAGAGGCCGCTTACGCGGCCTGCTTCAAGGTCTCAGCCTTCTTCACGGCCTCTTCAATCGTGCCGACCATGTAGAAGGCGGCTTCCGGCAGATGGTCATAATCGCCACGGCAGATGCCGGCGAAGCTGCGGACCGTGTCCTCCAGCTTCACGAACACGCCGGGCGAGCCAGTGAAGATTTCGGCCACATGGAAGGGCTGGCTGAGGAAGCGCTGGATCTTGCGCGCACGCGCGACGACCAGCTTGTCCTCTTCCGACAGCTCATCCA
>JAIXVH010000421.1 GCA_027483125.1 Acetobacteraceae bacterium
ACCATCTTCCACTTGGGCGCGCCCAGCGCCATCACCGCCTCGCGCAGGGTGTTGGGGATCAGCTGCAGCATGTCCTCGGTGGTGCGCACCACGACCGGGATGACGATGATCGCGAGTGCGGCGGCACCGGCGATGCCGGAGAAACCACCCATCGGCAGCACGATGATCTGGTAGACGAAGAGGCCGATCAGCACCGAGGGTGCTGAGAGCAGCACGTCGGACACGAAGCGCACCACATCACCCAGCTTGGTGCCGCGCGCATATTCCGAGAGGTAGGTGCCGACCAGGATGCCGATGGGCGTTCCGATCAGCACGCCGATGCCCGACTGGATCATGGTGCCGATGATGGCGTGGATCAGGCCGCCGCGCTGCATGGTGTCGTCGCCATAGGTGGTCGGGCGGAATTCCATGGTCAGCGTGTTGAGGTTCAGCGTCGGCAGGCCGCGCATCAGCAGCGAGAAGATGATCAATGCGAGGAAGCCGAGGCCGATCGCGGTCGCGACCAGGCAGAACCAGCGCACGGCCTGGTCGAACAGGCGGCGACGGCGGCCGAGCGAACGGGCGACCCGCATATCCTTCTGCGGGGCCAGTGCGGGAATGGTGGTGGCGCTCATGCGGGTCTCACTTCAGCCGGGGCCGCAGCAACCAGCGCGAGATCGCCAGCACCACGAAGGAGATGATGAAAAGGATGAAGCCCAGTGCCAGCAGCGCCGATTGCTGCGGGCTGCCGGCCAGGCTCTCGGGGAATTCCATGGCGACGACCGAGGCGATGGTGGTCGTGCTGTCGAAGACGGAGGTGATCATGCGGTTGGCGTTGCCGATGACGAAGGTGACCGCCATGGTCTCGCCCAGTGCGCGCCCCAGGCCCAGCATGATGCCGCCCACCACCGAGACGCGCGTATAGGGCAGCACCACATTGCGCATCACTTCCCAGCGCGTCGCACCCAGGCCGTATGCGCTTTCCTTGTAGACCGGCGGCACCTGGTCGAACACGTCGCGCATGGTCGCCGCGATGAAGGGCAGGATCATGATGGCGATGACCAGTGCCGCGGCGAAGAGCGAGGTGCCGGCGAAGTTGTTGCTGTCGAAGATGAAGCCCACCAGCGGAATCGCGGCCAGGACCTCACCGAAGGGCAGCTGGATGTAGCGCTGAATGAGCGGCACCAGGAAGAACAACCCCCACATGCCGAAGATGATCGACGGCACGGCGGCCAGCAATTCAATGGCCGTCCCCACCGGGCGCTTCAGCCAGGGCGGCGCCAGTTCGGTCAGGTAGAAGGCGATGCTGAAGGCGATCGGCACCGCGAAGATGATGGCCAGCACCGAGGAGAGCACGGTGCCGATGATCGCCACCGCCGCGCCGAATTCCTCGCGCCCCTCCACCGGGTCCCAGCGGGTGCTGATGATGAAGTCCAGCCCGAAGCGCTGGAAGGCCGGCAGGCCGCCGATGAACAGCGTGACGATGATCGCACCCAGCAGCAGCAGCACGAAGATGCCGGCCGATTTGCAGAGCAGTGCGAAGATCTTGTCGCCGAGAAGCCCGGGGCTGCGCCGGGGCGCAGGGCTGTGGGTGGTGGCTGACACGCGAAATCCCTTCGGGAACAAGGGTGCGCGCCGGGCGGGACTGCCCGGCGCGCGGTCTTGGCTCAGGCGCCGGTCGGCGTCCAGACGGCGGCACCCGCCGGGTCGCGGATGTCGCGCGCCCAGGCGGCGCGGATCAGCCCATGCGCCGATTCCGGCAGGGCGATGTATTCCAGCGTGCGCGCGATCTGGCTGCCCGAACGATAGGCCCAGTCGAAGAAGCGCATGGTGTTGCGGCTGGCCGCCACACGATCGGCCACCGGGTTCATCGGCAGCAGGATGTAGGTGGGGCTGGTGATCGGCCACACATCGGGCTGCGCCAGGTCGATGGTGTCGGCGGCGAAGTTCGGCACCGTCCAGTCGGCGGCGGCGGCCGCGGCCAGGAATTGCGGCATTTCCGGGCGGACGAAGACGCCGGCCTTGTTGCGGATCTGCGTGGTGGTCATGCGGTTGACCGTCGCATAGGCGTTCTCGACATAGCCGATCGCGCCCGGGGTGTTGCGCACGATGTTGGACACGCCCTCATTGCCGCGCGCGCCATTGCCCACCGGCCAGCGCACCGCGGTGCCGGCGCCGGGGCCGTTGCGCCATTCGTCCGAAACGCGCGAGAGGTAGGTGGTGAACACCCAGGTCGTGCCCGAGCCATCCGCGCGATAAGCCGGGGAGACCGGCAGGTTCGGCAGGCGGATATCGCGGTTCATCTCGACCAGGCGCGGGTCGTTCCAGCGCGTGACGCGGCCCAGGAAGATGTCGACGATGATCTCGGGCGTCAGGCGCAGCGCATTATCGGCCACACCCGGCAGATTGGCCGAAAGCACCACCGAGCCCAGCACGGTCGGGAATTGCAGCAGCCGGCGCTCGGTCAGCTGGGCGGCGGTCAGCGGCGCGTCGGAGGCGCCGAAATCGACGGTGCGCGCGGTGATCTGGTTGATGCCGCCGCCCGAGCCGATGGACTGATAGTTCAGCGTCACGCCGATCGCGGCCTGCGCGGCCTGTGCCCAGCGCTCATAGAGCGGGCGGGGGAAGCTGGCGCCAGCGCCGGTGATGGTGGCGGTCTGCGCCAGCGCGGCGGTGCCGGCCATGGGAAGTGCGGCAGCGCCCAGCATCAGGGAGCGGCGGTTGAAACCGTGTGTCACGGAATATCTCTCCGGTTTGTGACTCGGGTGGAACCCGAATAACCCGGCTTCTACGACCGCCCCGCGACGACCAGATTTCAGTTTTATGACGCAACGATGACAATGGCTGTGGACATGTCAGCCAGTCATCCAGGAGGGCGGCCGCTTCTCCCGGAAGGCGGCGATGCCCTCCCGCCCCTCGGTGGTGGCGCGCACGGTCCAGCTTTCATGGGCCAGCAGCGCCATCTCGCGCGCCGAGAGCTTCAGGCCGTTGGCGCCCAGAAAACTATCCTTGGTGGCGGCAACCGCGGCGGGGGCGGAGCGCAGGGTTTCGGACAGGATGTGTTCAAGCCGGGCCTCGATCGCATCGGCCGCGACCACCTCGTGCACCAGGCCGATGCGCAGCGCCTCGGCCGCGTCGAAACGCTCGCCGGTCAGGGCGTAGCGGCGCGTCTGCCGCAGGCCCAGTGCATGGACCATGTGGGTGGAAATGGGGCTGGGCGAGACGCCCACCCGCACCTCGGTGATGCCGAATTGCGCGGCCGGCGTGGCCAGTGCGACATCCACGCAGCACAGCACGCCCACGCCACCGCCGAAGCACGCACCCTGCACCACGGCGAAGGTGGGGCGGGGGAATTCGTTCAGCAATTGCATGGCGCGCACCGTGCCCATGCTGGCCTCATAGGCCGCTTCGGGCGGCAGGGCGGCGGCCTCGGCCAGCCAGTTGATGTCCGCACCCGCCTGGAAATGCCGGCCGGCGCCGCGGATGACCAAAGCGCGCACGGAAGCGTCGGCGGCGAGCGATTGCAGCCCGCCGATCAGCGCTTCCAGCAGCGCGCCATTATAGGCATTGCCGAGGCCTGGGCGGTTCAGGGTGACGGTGACGATGCCGCGGGCATCGCGGGAGACCAGGACGGGTTCTTCGCTCATGCGCGGCAGCATCGGGCGGCGCGCTGCCGGCGACAAGCCGCTTGCGAGCGGCCGCCGCGCCATGCCAGCCTTTGTGCGGGAGGTTCATGCCATGCAAAGACGCGTCCTGCTGGCCAGCACGCTGGCCATGCCCGCCCTGGCCCAGCCCCGGCCCCTGCGCATCCTGACCCCCTTCGCCGCCGGTGGTGCCGTGGACACGCTGGCGCGCTTCCTGGGCTCACGCATCACGGCGCTGACCGGGCAGTCGGTGGTCGTCGAACCCCGGCCCGGCGCGGGCGGGGATCTGGCGATGACGGCACTGGCCCAGGCCGAGCCGGATGGGCTGACCATGGCCATGGTCTCGGACGGGGCGATGGTGCGCAACCCGCTGCTGCGCGCGGCGCTGCCCTATGACCCGGTGCGGGATTTCGCGCCGGTGTCGCTGATGGTGCTGTCCTGGTACGCCTTTGCCATGCATGTCTCGGTGCCGGCGCGCGACATGGCGGAGTTCATCGCCTTCGCGCGGGCCAGGCCGGGCTATGTGAATTACGGCTCGGCCGGGCCCGGGACGCTCGGGCATGTGATCGGCGCGATGATCGCGCGCGACCAGGGCATCGACATGCAGCATGTGCCCTATCGCGGCGCGAACCTGGCCTTGCAGGACCTGCTGGCCGGGCGGCTGCAATTCTATGCGCTGTCCTCGGCCGGGTTGCTGCAGATGCTGCGCGACCCGGCGGTGCGGGTGCTGGCGGTGACCGGGGCGCATCGGCAGCCATCCCTGCCCGAGGCGCCGACCATCACCGAGGCGGGCTTTCCCGCCTATGACCTGAACGCGTTTTTCGGCGTGGCCTATCCGGCGCGGGTGCCGGGGGCGCAGGTGACGGCGATGGGGGCGCTGATCGGGCGGATCATGGCCGAGGCTGAGAGCATCAGCTGGTTGCAGGCGCAGGGGTATAACCTGGCTTATCTGGGCAGCGATGCGTTCGGGGCGTTCCTGGTGGAGGAAAGGCGGCGCTGGCGGGGGATTATTGAGCGGACGGGGGTGCGGTTGGAGGGGTGAGGGGTGGCGCGTCTGGCGGATGCGCATGAGTTCATTCTGGAATTGCCGCATGGGTATGACACCGAGATCGGCGAGCGGGGTGCGACGCTGTCTGGCGGGCAGCGGCAGCGGATCGCGATTGCGCGGGCTTTGATCAGCGAGCCGCCGGTGCTGATTTTCGATGAGGCGACGAGCGCGCTGGACTATGAGAGCGAGCGAGCGGTGCAGGAGAATATGCGGGCGATGTCACGGGGGCGGACGGTGGTGATCATTGCGCATCGGTTGGCTGCGGTCAGAGGGGCGGATCGGATCATCAAGGTGGAGCGGGGGCGTGTGACGGAGGATGGGACGCATGAGGAGTTGGTGCGGGCGGCGGGGAGGTATGCACTATTTCGGGATATACAAATAAAAATGATATAAATTCGGAAAACCATAGCGGATTTTGACCTGTTTAAATGAAAAATCTCGGAGAATTTTGTATATGCAGATGGATATAGTTCATTTGATTTTAGGATCTATGCAATTAATCGCAATAATATGCTTGTTGATTTCTGCAGTCGTGTGTATTTATAGAGTTCGCTCTGTCGTTGCAAGAAATATTTAAAGACAAAAATTTTGGTCAATTTTTGTCAAATCTGGATTTTTTAATAGTTTGTATTTCAATGTTTTTGTCGTATGTCTTTTATTGGTAATTTCTATCCAACTATTTTATACAATAATTAGGAGCGCGGCGTCATGATGGGAACAATAACGCTTACTCATAGAACGGGGCTCACTATATCAGTCCCTATGACTGCGCAGTTTGGCGCTGGAGTAGCTTGGAATCATTAGCAATTTGGCCTCACCGGCACAATTATGCCGAGCGGAGGTTTAATATATTTTATTGAAATAGCGAATGCGAGTACGCGAGCGCTGGGTTTGGGAAACATAGTTAGCGAAGCTCAGCTTGCCGGTATGCGCGATCTGGCCGGGGCAGGCTCTGTTTTCATGACAGGTGCCGCCCTCAGTTTCGGTCATTCGCGAGGTCGTATTGAGGATATCC
>JAIXVH010000090.1 GCA_027483125.1 Acetobacteraceae bacterium
ACCAGGACGGCTCTGGCTCCGGTGTCTACGGCCAGCGCTACAACGCGGCTGGCGTGGCGCAGGGCGTCGAGTTCCGGGTCAACACCACCACGGCGAGCAACCAGCGGAACGCCAGCGTCTCTGTGGACGCGGATGGCGACTTCGTTGTGGTATGGGAGTCCGATGGCCAGGACGGCTCTCAACACGGTGTCTATGGCCAGCGCTACGACAAGACAGGCGTGGCGCAAGGCTTGGAGTTCCGCGTCAACACCACCACGGCGGACAGGCAACTCAACGCCAGCGTTGCTGTGGACGCGGATGGCGACTTCGTTGTGGTGTGGGAGTCCCGCAACCAGGACGGCGCTGGCTATGGCATCTACGGCCAGCGCTACAATGCGGCGGGTGTAGCGCAGGGCGGCGAGTTCCGGGTCAACACCACCACGGCGAGCGAGCAGCGGAACGCCAGCGTGTCAGTGGACGCGGATGGCGACTTCGTTGTGGTGTGGGATTCCTCTGGCCAGGATGGCTCGGGCGATGGGATCTATGGCCAACGCTACAACGCGGCCGGCGTTGCGCAGGGCGCCGAGTTCCGAGCCAATAACTTCACGACGGATCATCAGCAGAACCCAAGCGTAGCCATGGACGCGGATGGCAACTTCGTAGTGGCCTGGGGATCTGATACCCAGGATGGTTCTCGCTTTGGGGTCTACGCCCAGCGCTACGATGCGTCAGGCGCGCCGCAGGGCGCGGAGTTCCAGGTCAACACCTACACGCCGGACTTTCAGCGCGATCCCAGCGTCGCGATGGACGCCGATGGCGATTTTGTCGTGGCGTGGCAGTCCGACCTCCAGGACGGCTCCGGCGATGGGGTCTATGGCAAGCGCTACAACGCGACGGGCGTGGCCCAGCACACCGAATTCCTGGTCAACACCACGACGTCGGGCAGCCAGTTCAACGCCAGCGTCGCGGTGGACACGGATGGCGACTTTGTCGTGGTGTGGCAGTCCGCGTACCAGGATGGTGCGGGCTACGGCATCTACGGCCAGCGCTACAGCGCGGCGGGCCTGGCGCAGTGCGCCGAGTTCCGGGTCAACAGCACCACAGCGGAAAGCCAGTCCAACGCCCGCGTCGCCATGGATGCGGATGGCGATTTCGTCGTGGTCTGGCAGTCGCTTTACCAGGATGGTTCCGGCCAGGGCATCTATGGCCAGCGCTACAATGCGGCAGGCGCCGCGCAGGGTGTCGAATTCCGGGTCAACACCGCCACGACTTTTGATCAGTTGAGGCCCGACATCGCCATGGATGCCGATGGCGACTTCATCGTGGTCTGGGCATCCAATAGCCAGGATGGCTCCTCCTACGGGGTCTATGGCCAGCGCTACAATGCGGCCGGTGCCGCGCAGGGCGCCGAGTTCCGGGTCAACACCACCACCGCGAACATCCAGCGCAGCGCCAGCGTGGACATGGATGCGGATGGCGATTTCGTCGTGGTCTGGGAATCCAACAACCAGGACGGCTCCGGCTTCGGCATCTTCGGCCAGCGCTACAATGCGGCGGGTGCGGCGCAAGGCGCCGAGTTCCAGGTCAACACCACCACCGCCGATCGGCAGCGCAATGCCAGCGTCGCCCTGGACGCGGATGGGGACTTCGTCGTGGTCTGGGAGTCCCTGGCGCAGGATGGCGATGTCTCTGGCATCTACGGCCAGCGCTACAATGCAGCGGGTGCCGCGCAGGGGGGCGAGTTCCAGGTCAACACCACCACCGCGGGCAATCAGGCCAATGCCAGCGTGTCCATGGATGCGGATGGCGACTTCCTCGTGGTGTGGCAGTCCTACCTCCAGGACGGCTCGCTCTATGGTGTCTATGGCCAGCGCTACAACGCCGCCGGCGTCGCGCGCGGCGGGGAATTCCGGGTCAACACCACCACCGCGGATCTGCAGGCCTCCGCACGGGTCGCGATGGACGCGAATGGCAATGCAATGGTGGCCTGGCAGTCGAACAACCAGGATGGCTCGGGCACCGGGGTCTATGCGCATCGCTTCGACCTGGACACGACGCCGCCCGCGGTCGCCAGCATCACCAGCAACGACCCGCTGCTGGGCCCCGGCGAGACCGCGACCTTCACCATCAGCTTCAGCGAGGACGTCACCGGCTTCAACCTCGCGGATCTGACGCCGACCAATGGCACGCTGAGCGGCTTCACCGCACTCAGTGCGCGCCGATACACGGTGGTGTTCACGCCCCAGCCCGACATCATCAGCACCACGGGCGGCATCGCCTTCGCCGCGAACAGCTACACGGACATGGCCAGCAACAACGGCCCGGCCGGCTCCTTCCTCACCCAGCAGATCAACACGGGGCTCTTCGAGGGCACCGGCGGCGATGACACGCTGCGCGGAAGCAGCGGCGGCAACACGCTCATGGGCGGTGCGGGCAACGACGAATATGTGATCGACAACCTGGGCGAGGCGATCATCGAGAACCCCAGCGAAGGCACGGACACCGCCTGGGTCGGCATCAATGGCTGGACCCTGCCCGGCCATGTGGAAATCCTGCGCCTGTTCGGCGCCGGCACCTCCGTCACCGGCAGCGGCGGCAATGACATCATCGTCGCCAATGCGGGTGCAGCCAGTTCGATCAATGGCGCGGCGGGTGCTGACGAATTATGGGGCGGCGCATTCGCGCACACGCTGAACGGCGGCGCGGGCGATGACATCATCCGCGGCCAGAATGGCCCTGTCGTGATGATCGGGGGTGCGGATAACGACCAGTTCGTCGTCGGGCACATCAACGCCACGATCCTGGAGAACCCCAATGATGGCATCGATACCGCCTGGGTGGGCGTGAACAACTGGACCAA
>JAIXVH010000289.1 GCA_027483125.1 Acetobacteraceae bacterium
ACGATTTCCGTTTCCTGCTTATGTGGCAGGTAGTTCAGGGTGGCGACGATGTTCCAGCGGTCCATCTGGCCCTGGTTGATCTGCTGCGTGCCATGATAGAGCCCGGTGGTGTCGCCCAGGCCCACGGTGTT
The DNA here is from genome assembly GCA_027483125.1 of Acetobacteraceae bacterium. Classification (GTDB taxonomy): domain Bacteria; phylum Pseudomonadota; class Alphaproteobacteria; order Acetobacterales; family Acetobacteraceae; genus Rhodovarius. The sequence continues at coordinate 132 of JAIXVH010000289.1, forward strand.
CGCGGTCGAGAACAGGCGGAACATCGGGTGCGGGCGGATCACCTTGTTCTGGTCGAGCAGGGTGAGCTTGCCTTCCACTTCCAGCACGCGCTGGATCACGAACATCACATCCGGCCGGCCCGCGTCATATTCGTCGAACACCAGCGCGCAGGGATGTTGCAGCGCCCAGGGCAGAATGCCTTCGCGGAATTCCGTGACCTGCTTGCCATCCTTCAGAACGATCGCGTCCTTGCCGATCAGGTCGATGCGCGAGATGTGGCTGTCCAGGTTCACGCGGATGCAGGGCCAGTTCAGCCGCGCCGCCACCTGCTCGATATGCGTGGACTTGCCCGTGCCGTGATAGCCCTGGACCATCACGCGGCGGTTGTGTGCGAAGCCCGCGCAGATCGCCAAGGTGGTCTCACGGTCGAACTGGTAGGTCGGGTCCAGCTCCGGCACGTGTTCGGTGCGCACCGAATAGGCCGGCACCTGCATATCCACATCGACGCCGAAAACCTCGCGCGCGTTCACCGTCGTATCCGGCAGGTTGATGGCGCTGGTGGGCTTGATGTCGGCGGTCATGCTCTCGTCCGTTTCAAAGGATGTGTTGTTCTAAGCGCCCTCAGGCGCGCGCGGAAGCCTGTGTCTGCGCAAGCCTGCTGCGCAGCAGGGAATAGGCGCGGTTAATGTCCTTCAGGCGGTCCTCGGCGCTGCGATCGCCGCCATTCGCATCGGGGTGGTAGCGCTTGGCCAATTCCTTGTAGCGCGTCTTCAGCGCGACGGAATCGGTGGGCCAGGCCAGTTCCAGAAGGTCGAGTGCGGCGCGCAATTCGGGCGGCGGGCGTGCCGGGTCGGGGCGCTTGGGCGCCTGGTCCAGCCTGCCATGCAGCAGGCCGAAGGGGTCGCGCAGGATCTCGGGGTTGATGCGCGTGCCGCCCAGCCGCCCCAGCGGCCAGGTCGGGCGCTGCCAGGCGGTGTCATCGCGCAACGCGGTCTCGATCTGGTCGGGCGGCAGGCCTTTGTAGAAATCCCAGGAGGCGTTGTATTCGCGCACATGCGCCAGGCAGAACCAGCGATACTCGCGCAGCCGGGTGCGGTCCTTGGGGGCGCGGTATTCGCCGGGCTCCGGGCAGTCCGGGGCCTCGCAGGGATGGCGCGGTGCGGCGGGGTCGGGGCGGTCATTCGCCCTTCGTCTCGGCATCCAGGGGTTATGGTGCCGGTCCGCGCAGGCGGCAAGGCGCCGGATGTCAGAACAGCAACGACAACAGATCCGCCGCGTCATCCTCCGGGCTGCGCGCGGGGCGCGGGGCGCGGCGTGGCGCGGCCAGCAACGCGGCCAGGGCACGGCCGGCGGCGGCGGCATCGGTTGGGTAGGGCAGGCGCGTCACGTCATCCCATGCATCGGGCAGGCTCGCCTCCCAGGCCAGGACGGGCAGGCCGGCAGCCAGGGCAGCCGCGGGCGTATGCACATCCTGCGCCGAAAACGGCAGCGCGAAGGCCAGCAACGCATCGGCCGGTGTACCCGGCTGGACCAGCAGCGCACCGGCCGCCGCCACCACCGCGGCATCGAAAGCGCCGGCGCCAATCACACGCGGCACGTCACCCGCCGCCGGGCGCGGCGGGAAGGGCTGCGGCGCGGGCGGCAGAACATGCACGCGCGCGGCCGGCGGCAGCGCCACATCAGGCCGGCGCACCACCACCGCCCGCGACAGGCGCGCGATGTCCTCCAGCATGGGTGCCAGGCGCGGCAGGGCAGGCAGCGGCTGCCCTGCCAGCGCGGCCGCGCCCAGCCGGGCCGCTGCCGGGCCGTGCTGCATGGCCAATTGCCGCAGCCAGGCCTCGGCCAGGCCATGGCCCAGCGTCATGGCGCGATAGGCATGGTGCAGGCCAGGATCCTCAAGCAGCGCGACGCCGGGTCGCAGCAGCGCGGCGTGCAGGGCGTGCGCGGCCTCGGGCGCATCGGCCAGAATGTGCAGATGCGGCAGGTCCTGGTGGGTGTCCCATTCCTCCGGCAACAGGCCCGCGATGGGCGCGAGGTCACGCGCCATGGCGCCGGGCAGCAGGACCCGCGCCGGGACCAGTGCCGCGATCGCGGCCAGCAAGGGCCAGGCACGCGCGCCCGCGGCACCGCCCAGCGGGGCGGAGACGATCAGGCGCGGCGTGCTCACGGCAGGCGCTTCTCCAGCGCGCGGATGCGCAGTTCCATGCGCGCCTCGGCCAGCGCCAGCGCGTCGTGCAGCGCGTCGGCCACAGCGGCCGTCGGCGCGGGCAGTGCGGGCGGCGCGGGGGTGGCGATGGCGGCCAGGCGTTCGCGCAATTCGGCGCGCAGCGCGGCCATTTCAGCGCGCAATTCCCGGACCATCGCGTCAGCGACCGGCGCTGTCGCATGCGTGGCCGTGCCGCTGCTCATCTGCTGGCGCAGATATTCCGTGCGCAACGACAATTGCGCGGCCAGCGCCGTGGCTGGCTCGCTCGGCACCAAAGGGTCGTCGATGGGCAGGCGCTGGCCAAGCTTGCCGGCCTCTGGCGAGCGGGCGACGACATGCAGCGCACGGATGCGCCCGGCCATGCCGTCGGCCACCATGGCGCGGAAATGGGTATAGCCTTCCTCATCGGGCCAGCGCCCCAGCGCGGCCAGATACAGGTTCACCACGAAATCATGGTCGGTGCCGACCAGCAGGTCGGCGGCGCGGATGCCTGTCATGGCCGATGTGATGGCGCGGCGGCGAGCGGCTGGCAATCCACGCGGGGAGGCAGCCTCGTTTCGGCCATGATGTAAAACTAATCTAAGCGGGTGTTCTTCATCAGGTCGCAACCTGGCTATAAGCGGCCGCCACGCGCAACAGGTAGACCAGACCATGACCGCACCGAATGCCATCATCCCCGTCATCCTTTCCGGCGGATCCGGGACGCGGCTCTGGCCTCTCTCGCGCGAGACCTTTCCCAAGCAGTTCTGGCCGCTGGTGGGCCAGAACACCATGCTGGCCGCGACCGCGCTGCGCGCCACCGGCGCGGGCTTCGCGCCGCCGGTGGTGGTGTGCAACGAATCGCATCGCTTCCTGGTGGCCGAACAGCTGCGCGATGCGAATATCGCGGCCCCTCGCATCCTGCTCGAACCGGTGGGCCGCAACAGCGCGCCCGCCGTCGCCACAGCCGCCCTGCTGGCCGAGGAAGCAGCGCCTGGCAGCGTGCTGTGGATCATGCCCGCCGATAGCGCCATTGCCGACGAAGCCGCCTTGCAGACCGCGCTGCGCCACGCGGTGGCCGGCGCGCGCGCCGGGCGTATCGTGACCTTCGGCATGCAGCCCACCGCGCCCGAGACCGGCTTCGGCTATATCGAGGCCGGCGCCGAGCTGCCGGGCCTGCCCGGCGTGCATGGCGTGGCGCGCTTCGTCGAGAAGCCCGATGCCGCAACCGCCGAGGCCTTTTTGGCCGGCGGCAAGCATCTGTGGAATTCGGGCCAGTTCATCGCCACCGCGGCGACCCTGATAGCGGAACTGGAACGCTTCGCGCCGGATGTGCTGGAAGCCGCCCGCGCCGCGCTGGGCGCCGCCCAGCGGGACCTGGATTTCGTCCGGCTGGATAGCGCGCATTTCACGCGCTGCCCCTCCATCTCGATCGACTATGCGGTGATGGAACGCACGACCATGGCCGCCGTGGTGCCGGCCTCGCTCGGCTGGTCGGATGTCGGCAGCTGGGATGCGCTGTGGCAGATCGCGCAGAAGGACGCCGCCGGCAACCACAGCCATGGCCCGGTGCATCTGGTGGGCGCGAAGAACTGCTATGTCCGCAGCGAGGGCATGCTGGCCGGCGTGGTCGGCCTGGAGGACGCGGTGCTGGTCGTCACCGATGACGCGGTGCTGGCGATGCATCGCTCCGCCTCGCAGGATGTGAAGAAGCTGGTGGAGCAGCTGAAGGCCCAGGGCCTGAAGCAGGCCACCGAACACCGCCGCATGTACCGCCCTTGGGGCCATTACGAGGGCCTGATCCAGGGCACGCGCTTCCAGGTGAAGAAGATCACCGTGACGCCGGGCGGCAAGCTGTCCCTGCAGAAGCATTTCCACCGCGCCGAACACTGGGTGGTGGTGAACGGCACCGCCATCGTGCAGCGCGACGATGAGCGCATCATGGTGCGCGAGAATGAGAGCGTGTACCTGCCCTTGGGCTGCGTGCACCGCATGGAAAACCCGGGCAAGATCCCGCTGACGCTGATCGAGGTGCAGGTGGGCAGCTACACCGGCGAGGATGACATCGTCCGCATCGAGGACACATACGGCCGCGCATGATTGCGGCTGACGTCACCGACCTGCTGGCAGGTTTCCGCGAGACCCGCCTGCCATCGGGCGTGACACGCGTGCAGACGCGACTGGTCGGCACCGGCGCCTTCCCGCTGCTGGCGCATGACGGCGCCACCTGGCGCCGCCTTGACCCCGCGCGCATCGCAGCCCTGATCGCCGCCACCACGCGGCCCGGCACGCCGCGCGATGCCGATTGGCTGGCGCTGCTGGATACGGCGTTCGAAGGCTCCATCCCGCATCCCATCACGCCCGGCGACTGGCTGCTGGGCGCGGGCGCAGCCTGGTGGCTGCCGGGCCATGCCGCGCGCATCGCGGCCGCCAAGCGGGAGGGGCTGCGCTATGCCAGCATCGTCTATGACATGCTGCCCTTCAGCGTACCGGAACATGTCTCGGCTGGGCTGCTGCGCGCCTTCACCCAGCATGCCGCGACACTATGCCTGCTGGCCGACCACGCCATCTGCATCAGCGAGGCCGCGCGCGCGGAATTCCAACTCTGGCAGCCGCGCATCCTGCCCGGCATCGAGATCCCGGCCGATGTGATGCGCCTGGATGCGCGGTTCGAGGCCGCAGCACCCACCGGCCCGGTGCCCGACGAACCCTTCGTGCTGGCGGTGGGCAGCGTGGAATCGCGCAAGAACCAGTTGGGCGTGCTGCGCGCCTGGCTGCACCTGGCACGCACCCATGGCGAGGCCGCGGTGCCGCGGCTGGTGATCGTGGGCATTGCCGGGTTCCTGGCCGAGCAATGCGAGCAATTGCTCGCCTCGGCCCCCGAACTGCGCCGGCGCGTGGAATGGCGGCGCGCGGCGGCGGATGGCGAATTGGCGGCGCTCTATAAGGGCTGCCTGTTCACGCTGTTCTTCTCCCATGCCGAGGGCTGGGGGCTGCCGGCCACGGAAAGCCTCGCCCATGGCAAGGTGCCACTATTGGCCGATATCCCAGTGCTGCGCGAAAGCGGCGGCGCGCATGCCGTCTATGTGCCGCCCGAGAATGTGCCGGCCCTGGCCGAGGCCGCCTGGGCGCTGGCGCATGACCATGCCGGCCGCGCCGCGCGAGAGGCTGCGATCCACGCCGATCCCGGCCTGCGCAGCTGGCCCGAATTGGCGGCCCAGGTGATGGCGCTGCTGCGCGATACCGGACCACCGCCGCCGCGGGACCGCGCGCGCCTCGCGCTGGGTGAGCGGCTGCCCATGGGCCTGCCCCCCGCGCCCGACCTGCCCGCCCTGCCGCCCGCGCCGCTCTGCATGGGCGCTCTGCTGCGCGAAGGCGCTGGCTGGTCGCACCAGGAGGATTGGGGCTGCTGGATCACCGGCGACGGGCCGGCACAGCTGCGTCTGCCGCTGCCGCCCGGCGCTGCGCTGACGCTGGAGATGGAGGTGCTCGGCCCCGGCCCCGGCCATGCCGGGCGCATGCGCCAGACCGGCAGCGCCTGGCAGGATTGGCGCATCCCCGGCGGCCCCGGCGCGCTGCGGCTGGAGGTGACCGTGCCGGCGGATGGCGTCCTGGTGGTGGAATTCGACGTGCGCGGCGGCATCGATGTGCGGCCGGATCATCGGCGCCTTGGCCTGGGCATCGCCAGCGTCACGCCGCGTGAGCGGCGGCGCTGGTGGCAGCTGGGGCGTTAACCCTTGGCGGCCTTGTAGGCGCGCGCTTCCTCCAGGCTTTTGACACCGCCGCGTGCCGCACTCCAGGCCACCGGGTTTTCCAGGAAGCGCCGCACCTCGGAGAGCGCGGATTCGCTGAAATACGGGCGCTCCTTGCAGACCTCCAGCACGTCCCACCAGGTGCAGAGGTGATGCAGCGACAGGCCCATCTTCTTCATGTCGTCGAAGCTGCCGGGGAAGACGCCGTAGAAGAACACCACGAAGGTATGGTCGCAGATCGCACCGGCCTCGCGCAGCGCATTGGCGAACTGGATCTTGCTGCCGCCATCGGTGGTCAGGTCCTCGACCAGCAGCGTGCGCTTGCCCTCGGGCACATCGCCCTCGATCTGCGCATTGCGGCCGAAACCCTTGGGCTTCTTCCGCACATAGGCCATGGGCGCCATCATGCGATCGGCCATCCAGGCGGCAAACGGAATGCCCGCGGTCTCGCCGCCAGCCACACATTCGATGCTCTCGAAGCCCACATGCCGCGCGATCTTCTCGGCGCCCAGATCGCAGATGCGCTGCCGCGCGCGCGGGAAATAGATGATCTTGCGGCAATCGATATAGACCGGGCTCTTCCAGCCGGCCGTGAAGGTATACGGCTCCTCTGGCCGGAAATTCACCGCCTTGATCTCCAGCAGAATGCGCGCCGTGGTCAGGGCTGCGTCGCGGTCCCAATCGGAAGCGTGGGTGGTGGTCATGGCGGCTCCTTGGCAGTGTTGCGCTGGTGGCCCTGGGGAAGGGCGCCGCCCTTCCCCAGACCCCATCCCGCCAGGGGTCAACGACCCCGGACCCAGTGGGAGTCATGGCAAGATGGAGAGAGGGGCATCGTCGGCGCCGCCCGTCATCAAGGGGGCACCATGCCCCTCCCTCAACCTTGCCAAAACACCCGGGATCCAAGGGCATCCGTCGCCTGCGGCGTCGGATCGGCCCATGGCAGGGTGGGGTCTGGGGAGGGACGGGGTCCCTCACCAGAACAACCAGCACCACTCTGCTAACGCGCCACCACCACCACGTCCATGGCTTGCCCGACCGTGGGCGGCGGCGTAACGCTCGGCCCACGACAGGAGGAAGCGCATGGCCGCACGCAAGCATCGGATTGCCGTCATCCCCGGGGATGGCATTGGCAAGGAGACCACGCCCGAGGGCTTGCGCGTGCTGGATGCGGCAGCGCGGCGGTTCGGGTTCGAGTTGCAGCTCACGCATTACGACTGGTCCTGCGACACCTATGCCAAGACCGGCAAGATGATGCCCGATGACGGGCTGGACCAATTGAAGGATTCGGACTCTGTGTTCCTGGGCGCGGTGGGCTGGCCAGGCGTGCCGGACCATGTGTCGCTGTGGGGCCTGTTGATCCCGATCCGCCGCGGCTTCGACCAGTATGTGAATGTGCGCCCCTGCAAGCTGATGCCTGGCGCGCGCACGCCGCTGGCCAATCGCACGCCGGCGGAAATCGACTTCTACGTGGTGCGCGAGAACACGGAGGGTGAATACAGCTCCGTCGGCGGGCGCATGTTCGAGGGCACGGACCGCGAATTCGTCAGCCAGCAATCCATCCTGACGCGCACCGGCACCGATCGCATCATGAAATACGCCTTCGAACTGGCGATGACGCGGCCGCGGCGAAAGGTGACCAGCGCCACCAAGTCGAATGGCATCACCTTCACAATGCCCTATTGGGATGAGCGCTTTGCCGCCATGGCCGCGCAATATCCGGCGGTCACCACGGACCAGTTCCATATCGACATTCTCTGCGCGCATTTCGTGCAGCACCCGGACTGGTTCGATGTGGTGGTGGGGTCGAACCTGTTCGGCGACATCCTGTCTGACCTTGGCCCGGCGGTGGCGGGTTCCATCGGCATCGCGCCCAGCGCCAACATCAACCCGGAGAAGGTGTTCCCCTCGATGTTCGAGCCGGTGCATGGCAGCGCGCCGGATATCGCGGGCAAGTGGATCTGCAACCCGATCGGGCAGATCTGGTCGGGCGCGATGATGCTGGAGCATCTGGGCGAAAAGGCCGCCGCAGACGCCATCGTGAAGACCATCGAGACGTTGCTGGCCGAAGGCGGGCCGCGCACGCGCGACATGGGCGGCAATGCCGGCACGGTGGATGTGGGCAAGGCGATTGCGGAGGCCGTCAGCCGCGCCTGAACAACCACATCCTGCACCCCCAACCCGCCTCAGCCGCGAAGCGAGGCCGGTCATCCTCGAGGATCCAGCCGGCCTCCAGAATGGCCGGCAGCATGGGTTGGCCGGGACCGTCGCACTCCAGCGTCACCGCTGTCGCGTCATGGGTGGCCAGCAGCAGCCAATCGATATCCGCGCCGGCCAGCAGTTCCAGCCAGGCGCGGATCGAGGCCAACGGCGCCTCCGACCAGGAATTGATGTTGGTGGCGATGCGCGGCGCGCCAGGCGGCAGCGGCGCCAGCAGGCGCGACGGGCCAGCGGTTTCCACCCGCCCCGCGCAACCACGCGCCGTCAGGTAGAGTTCCGCCATCGCCGTGGTGCCCGGCACTGCATCCAGCGCCAAGGCCCGCGCCGCGGGGAAGGCCTGCAGGAAGCGATGCGCCAGCCGCCCATACCCCGCGCCGATATCCACCAGCAGCGGCGTTGATCCGCGGGTCAAACCCAGCCGCGCCGCCAGCCAGTTCAGTTCCACCGCGCTGTTGATCTGATCGCGCGAGACGACATCGCCATCCTCCAGCCGGAAGCGCAGCGCGCCGAAGGCGCCGTCATCGGCGAATACTGGCAGCAGGCCCAGCGTGTCCTCCACGCGCGCGGCGTCACGCGTCAGGCGCTGGCGTTCCAGCAGGCGCGCCGCCCCCCAATGCGCCGGGCGATGCGCGCCGGCCTGGGATAGCAGCACCTCACCGCGCAGTTCGGGACCGTCGCTCGGGTCGAGCCAGTGGGTCCAGAAGGACAGCGCCTCGGCCGGGTGGCGCGGTGCGGCGGCCAGGCGCGCCAGGGTGGGTGCGACGGCGGCCGCATAGCTCTGCGCGCTGTAGCCTGATGGGACGGGCGGCACGAACCAGGCGAAGCGCTCCAGGCAGCGCGTCAGCCAGAAGCGCGACGGGCGATGCTGCCCATCCACCGAGACCCAAAGCTGCGCCAGGCGCAGCGCGACATCGGCGTCATCCGTCAGGCAGGCGGGCAGCGTGGCGGGCTTGCGCTGGGCGGCCTGCTGCATGGCCTGGCGCGCGGCGGGGTAGTCATCCGCCAGCGCGGCCAGTTCGGCCAGCGCGATCCAGGGGCGGGCATCATCGGGGAAGGCGCGCGCGGCGGTGGCCAGCACGGCATGCGCGGCGGAAAGCTGCGGGAGGGCCAGCAACAACCTGGTGGCGCCGGTCCAATCGGGGTCTGACATGGCGCCGCTTTGGCGCGCACCGGCGCCCTTCGCAAGCGCATTGCACCTTGCACGGGCAGAATCTATCAGCGGAACACATGACCCAACCGCAATCCTCTTGATATGTGCGGCCGTTGCGGGCATCTGGCCTCATCGGACGCGCCGGGAGGCGGTGCGCACCGGGAGAACGAAGGAAACAACTGATGAAGCTGAAGATGCTGGCCGCTGCCGCGGCCGCCTTCATGGCTTTTGGCGTGGGCGAAGCCCTTGCCGGCCGTGACCTGGACCAGATCCGCAGCCGTAACGTGCTGCGCTGCGGTGTGCAGGGCCCCTCCAACCCCGGCTTCGGCGTGCCCGACAGCCAGGGCCGCTGGCAGGGTTTCAACGTGGAAGTCTGCCGCGCCGTGGCGATCACCATCTTCGGTGATCCGAACCGCGTCGAATTCGTGCCGGTGACCAGCCAGAGCCGGTTCCCCGCGCTGGCCGCAGGCGAAGTGGACATCCTGTCCAACAACTCGACCTGGACGCTGACGCGCGATTCCAACGTGAACCGCTTCAACTTCCCCGCGATCGTCTTCTATGACGCCCAGTCGGTGATGGTGCCGCGCCGCCTGAACGTGACCACCGCCCGCGGCCTGAACGGTGCGACGGTGTGCGTGCAGCCCGGCACGACGACCGAGCTGAACATCTCGGACTTCTTCCGCCAGCACAACATGCGCTTCACCCCGGTGGTGATCGCGGATCTGGACGAACTGCGCCGCGCCTATGACAGCGGCCGTTGCGACGTGTTCACCAACGACTTCGCGGCACTCGCCGCGCAGCGCACGCTGCTGACCCGCCCGGCGGATCACGTGATCCTGCCCGAGCGCATCAGCAAGGAGCCGCTGGGCCCGGTGATCCGCCAGGGCGATGAGGAACTGACCAACATCGTGGCCTGGACCGTCTTCGCGCTGGTCGAAGCCGAAGAGATGGGCATCACGGCCGCGAATGTGGAGCAGCTTGCCGGTTCCTCGACCAACCCGGTCGTGCGCCGCCTGCTGGGCGTCGAGGGCAATATGGGCGAGAGCCTGTCCGCGGCCCGCGCCGATTATGCGCGCCAGATCATCCGCACCTTCGGCAACTACGGTGAGATCTACGAGCGCTGGCTCGGCACCAACACGCCGCTGGGCCTGGAGCGCGGCATGAACCGCACCTGGAACAATGGCGGCCTGCTGTATGCACCACCCGCACGCTAACGCGTGACGCGCCGCCGGCGCGCTGAACCGAGTAACCAAGGTCTGATCCGGTCGGGCTTCGGCCCGACCGGTGAATCAGCCCTTCAGCAAACGGGGGTCGGCTGTCGCCGGCCCCCACCCCTTTCCCCGAGCGAGACCGCATGAGCACCACCAGCATCCCCATGCCGCGCGCCAAGCCGCTGATCCCGCTGCCCTCCGGCCATGACCTGAGGGGCTTGCTGTGGCAGGCGCTGCTGGTCATCGCGGTGATCGCGCTGGGCTGGTCGCTCTACAACAACATGCTGGCCAACATGGCGGCCCGCGGGCTGCAATTCGGCTTCGGCTTCCTGGACCGCAGTGCGGGCATTCCCATCGGCGAGTCGATGATCCCCTATACGCCGGCGGACACCTATCAACGCGCCCTGACCGTGGGCATTCTGAACACGCTGCGCGTCGCTGTGGTCGGCATCCTGGTCGCCACCATTCTGGGTGTGACGCTGGGCGTCGCACGGCTGTCCAACAACCCGCTGCTGCGCAGCCTGGTGGGCGGCTATATCGAAGTGATCCGCAACACGCCGCTGGTGCTGCAGCTGGTGTTCTGGCACGCGATCATCCTGCAACTGCCCAGCGTGCGGCAGGCGATCAACCCGCTGCCTGGCCTGTTCCTGTCGCAGCGCGGCCTCAAGATTCCGTCGCTGGTGCCTGATCAGGCGCTGACCGCCTTCCTGGTGGCGCTGGCGGCCGCATTCATCGGCTGGGTGCTGCTGCTGCGGCGCGAGAATGCGCGCCAGCTGGCCACCGGCGACAGGCGCTCCACCCTGCTGCCGGGTCTGGCGATGCTGGTGGCGCTGCCGGTCGGTGCGGGGCTTGCGGTCGGC
>JAIXVH010000045.1 GCA_027483125.1 Acetobacteraceae bacterium
AGATGTGCGAGCAGAGCATGTTGTTCGGCCCGGCATTGAAGAAATGCGGGTCGATCGAGGTGATGGAACCACCGATGGCGATGGTCAGCGTCGCACCTTGCGCGGCAGCGGGGCGCAGGCCCACGAGCGCGGGCGCGGCCAGGGCCGCGCGGCGGCCGATGATGAGGGACATGGGAGCTCTCCTGATGGTCTGATGAACGCAACGTAATCCGTCGTGGCGTCCGCGCGCCAGCCCTAGTTGGTGGTGTGGCGAAAGCCCATGGCCGATGTTCGCTCATCCATGCGCGGATCATGCACAAGGCCGCGCCGCAGCGCCCAGACATTTTGCAGGTGCAACCGCTAGAAGTCCGGCAGCTCGCGCGCCGCCCACCGCACGACGACGCGATCAGTGCCTATGCGGATGGCCGGGCTCTGCGCGGTTGCTGGCGCGCTCAGCAGGATCACCGCGCATAGCGCCTTGCGAATGGGCATATCCCGCGCCCCCGCCATGCATTGACCTGAGAAAGCCTAGCGGGCTGACGGGCGGGCTGCTAGGACCCAATGACAATTTCGTCACGCAAGGGAGACGGGCGATGCGGATCACCACAGCGATATGCGCGCTGGGCCTGATGGCCGGTGCGGCCCAGGGGCAGGCCCAAGCACAGACCATGACCATGGCCGTCGGCGCCCCGGTTACCAGCCTGGACCCGCATTTCCACCAGCTTTCGCCGAACAATGCCGTGGCGCAAATGGTGTTCTCGCGCCTCGTGGGCACTGATGCGCAATCGCGCCGTGTGCCCGACCTGGCGGAGAGCTGGACGGCCATTGCACCCACCACCTGGGAATTCCGCCTGCGCCGCGGCGTGCGCTTCCACAATGGCAGCGAATTCACCGCCGAGGACGTGGCCTTCACCTTCGCCCGCGTTCCCAATGTGCCGAACAGCCCGTCGTCTTTCGCGGGCTTCGTGCGGCCGATCACGCGGATCGAAATCGTGGACAGCCACACCATCCGCTTCCACACCGCGACACCCTATCCGCTGCTGCCGCTGGACCTGTCCAACGTCTATATCCTGGACCGCGAGACGCATCAGAACGCGACCACCGAGCAGTTCAATGCGGGCACCATGGCGGTGGGCACCGGGCCGTTCCGCGTGATCAGCCATGCCAATGGCGACCGCATCGTGCTGGAGCGCAACGACAATTTCCACGGCGAGGCACCGGCCTTCGCGCGCGTGAACTACCGCATGATCACCAATGACAGCGCGCGCACAGCGGCGCTGCTGGCCGGTGACGTGGATGTGATCGACCAGGTGCCGACCGCCGACCTGGCGCGGCTGCGTGCCGACCAGCGCGTGACGCTGTCCGAAGTGCTGGGGCTGCGCATCATCTACCTCTCGATGGACCATGAGCGCACGGGGCCCTCGCCCTTCATCACCGACAATGACGGCCGGCCGCTGGCGCAGAACCCGATGAAGGACCTGCGCGTGCGCCGCGCCTTGTCCATGGCGATCGACCGCAACGCCATCACCAGCCGCGTGATGGAAGGCAGCGCCGTTCCGTCGGGCCAGTTCCTGCCGCAGGGCGTGTTCAGCCATGTGCCGGGTCTGCAAGCGCCCGCCTTTGACGCAGAGGGCGCGCGGCGCCTGCTGGCCGAAGCAGGCTTTCCCAACGGCTTCCGCGTGACGCTGCACGGGCCGAATGATCGCTACCCGAATGACGGGCGCATCATCCAGGCGATCGGGCAGATGTGGACGCGCGTGGGCGTGCGCACCGCGATCGAGGCGCAGACCTGGACCACCTTCGTGGCGCGCGCCGGCCGCCAGGAATTCTCGGCCTTCCTGATCGGCTGGGGGTCGAACCCGGATGGCTCGCACCCGCTGCGCAACCTGACGGCCTGCTTCTCGCGCGAGCGCGGCTGGGGCAATTCCAACCGCGGCCGCTACTGCAACGAGGAGCTGGACCGGCAGCTGATCACCTCCATGCAGGAGCTGGACGATACGCGGCGCGAACAGCAGCTGATCGATATCCAGCGCGCCGTCTTCGCCGACCAGGCGATCATTCCGCTGCATATCCAGACCAATATCTGGGCCTCGCGGCGCGGCTTCGTGGTGACGCCGCGGGTGGATGAGAGCACGCTGGCGCAGAGTGTCCGCCCCGCGACGATGCGATAAGGGCGGCATAGCGAATGGCCCTCTACCTCCTCCGCCGGATCATGCAGTCCGGCTTCGTGCTGGTGGCGATGAGCCTGCTCGTCTTCATCGGCGTCTATGCGGTCGGCGACCCGATCGAGATCCTGATCTCACCCGATGCCGACCAGGAGGAGAAGGAACGCGCCATTCGCGCGCTCGGCCTCGATCTGCCGCTGTGGCAGCAATATCTGGTGTTCGTCTCGCGCGCCTTGCAGGGCGATCTGGGGCGGTCCTTCGTGTTCAACGAACCCGCCATCCAGCTGATCCTGCAACGCATGCCGGCGACGCTGGAACTGGCCTTCGGCTCGATGATCATCGCGATCATCATCGGCCTGCCGCTCGGGCTTTATGCGGGGCTTCGGCCGGATACCTGGGGTTCCAAGACCATCATGGCCGGCTCCATCCTGGGCTTCTCGCTGCCCACCTTCTGGGTGGGGCTGATGCTGATCATGATCTTCGCGGTGCAACTGGGCTGGCTGCCATCCACCGGACGCGGCGACACGGCGGTGCTGTTCGGCATTCCGTGGTCATTCCTGACGATTGACGGGCTGTCCCATATCCTGATGCCGGCTTTCAATCTGGCCTTGTTCAAGATCAGCCTGGTGATCCGCCTGACGCGCGCCGGCGTGCGCGAGACGATGCTGATGGACTATGTGAAATTCGCACGCGCCAAGGGGCTTTCGCCCACCCGCGTCACCTTCGTGCATGTGTTCAAGAACATCCTGATCCCGGTGGTGACGGTGCTGGGGCTGGAGCTGGGCGGGACCATCGCCTTCTCGGTGGTGACGGAAACCGTCTTCGCCTGGCCGGGCATGGGCAAGCTGATCATCGACAGCATCAACGTGCTGGATCGGCCGGTGATCGTCGCCTACCTGCTGATGATCGTGGTGATGTTCATCGTCATCAACCTCATCGTGGACATCGTCTACACGCTGCTGGATCCGCGCGTGCGGCTGGAGAGCAAAGGCACATGAGCAGCACAGCCACGCCTGCGAAGATCAAGGTCGAGACGCCGTTCCGGCGTTTCGTCTCGGAATTCGCCGCCAGCAAGATCGCCGTCGGCGCATTGCTGGTCTTCACCATCATCGCGCTGATCGCGATCCTGGCACCCTGGATCGCGCCGCAGAACCCCTATGACCTGGCCGTGCTGGACATCATGGATGGCAGGCTGGAACCGGGTGCTGTGGGCGGCGGCGGCTATGTGCATTGGCTGGGCACCGATGACCAGGGGCGCGACATGCTCTCGGGCATCATGTACGGCCTGCGCATCTCGCTGCTGGTGGGCGTGGGTTCGGCCATCATCGCCTGCGCGGTGGGCGCGGCGCTGGGCATGATCGCGGCCTATGCCGGCGGCAAGACCGACAGCGCCATCATGCGCCTGGTGGACCTGCAACTCTCCTTCCCGGCCATTTTGGCCGCGCTGATGATCCTGGCCTTCCTGGGCAAGGGCATCCTGAACGTCGTCATCGCCATCGTGATCGTGGAATGGGCCTATTACGCGCGCACCGTGCGCGGCTCCGCGCTGGTGGAACGCAACCGCGAGTATATCGAGGCGGCGCGCTGCCTCGCGCTGCCCTCACGCATCATCCTGTTCAGCCATCTGCTGCCCAACTGCCTGCCGCCCTTGATCGTGGTGGGCACCATGCAGATCGCGCGCGCCATCGCGCTGGAGGCGACCTTGTCCTTCCTCGGCCTCGGCGTGCCGATCACCGAGCCATCGCTCGGGCTGCTGATCGCCAACGGGTTCGAATACATGCTGAGCGGGAAATACTGGATCAGTTTCTACCCAGGCATCGCGCTGCTGGTGACGATTGTCGCGATCAATCTGGTGGGTGACCAGTTGCGAGACGTGCTGAATCCGAGGTTGAAAAAGTGAGCGCGCCCACACTCGAGGTCCGTGGCCTCTCCACGCATTTCTTCACCCGCGCCGGCGTGGTGAAGGCGGTTGAAAACGTCTCCTTCACCGTGGGCCGCGGCAAGGTCATGGGGCTGGTGGGCGAGTCCGGTTCGGGCAAGACCGTCACCGGGTTTTCGGTGATCGGGCTGGTCGATCCGCCGGGCCGCATCGTCTCGGGCGAGATCCTGTTCAAGGGCCGCAACCTGGTCGGCATGCCGGAGCAAGAACTGCGCGACCTGCGGGGCAACCGCATCGCGATGATCTTCCAGGACCCGATGATGACGCTGAACCCGGTCCTGCGTGTGGACACGCAGATGATCGAGACGGTGCAGGCACATCAGAAGGTGGACCGCGAAACCGCGCGGCAACGCGCGCGCGACACGCTGGGCATGGTGGGCATTCCCTCCCCGGATGAACGGTTGAAGTCCTACCCGCACCAGTTCTCCGGCGGCATGCGCCAGCGCGTGGCGATTGCGATTGCGCTGCTGCACCAACCCGATTTGATCGTGGCCGACGAACCCACCACGGCGCTGGATGTCACCATCCAGGGCCAGATCCTGGCGGAGGTGCAGAAGCTTGCCGCCACCACCGGCACCAGCCTGATCTGGATCACGCATGACCTCTCGGTGGTCGCCGGCCTCGCGGACGATATCGCCGTCATGTATGCCGGCCGCATCGTCGAACAGGGCCCGGTGGAACAAGTGCTGGACGCGCCCTTCCACCCCTATACGCATGGGCTGATCGGCAGCGTGCCCTCGCGCAACAAGCGCGGCGTGCCGCTGCGGCAAATCCCGGGCATGACGCCTTCGCTGTTGTCGCTGCCGCCGGGCTGCGCCTTCCGCGCCCGCTGCGAACGCCCGATCGACGCCTGCGGCGACATGCCTGAACTGACGGAACGCGCGCCGGGCCGCTTCGCGCGCTGCTGCAACCCGCATCTGGAGGCGGTGGCATGAGCGAGATGACCGCCGACGCCGCGGCCGCCGACACGGCAAGCCGCGCCGATGTCATCATGGAGATGCGCGGCATCACCAAGCGCTTCGAGAAGAAGCTCGACATTGCAGGCCGCCTGCTGCAACGCCTGGGCATGCCGCTGCGCGAGGAAATCGTGCATGCGGTGGACGGTGTGAACCTCTCCATCCGCAAGGGCGAGGTGGTGGGCCTGGTGGGTGAATCGGGCTGCGGCAAATCGACACTGGGCCGCATGGTGGCGGGCATCATGAACCCGTCGGAAGGCCAGATCATCTGGCGCGGCGATGATGTGTCGAAGCTGTCGGGTGATGCGTCGCGCCGCGCGCAGCTCGCGGTTCAGATGATCTTCCAGGACCCCTATGCCTCGCTCAATCCGCGCATGAAGGTCGAGCGCATCGTGGGCGAGGCGCCGCTGGTGCATGGCCTGACCACGCGCGGCAAATTCAGCGAATACGTGGATGAACAGATGCGCCGCGCCGGCCTCGATCCGGCGTTCAAGGCGCGCTACCCGCACCAGTTCTCGGGCGGGCAGCGCCAGCGCATCGGCATTGCGCGCGCACTCGCCGTGCAGCCGGAATTCATCGTCTGCGATGAGGCGGTGGCGGCGCTCGATGTGTCCATCCAGGCGCAGATCCTCAACCTCTTCATGAAGCTGCGGTCGGAGCTCGACCTCACCTATCTGTTCATCAGCCATGATCTTGGCGTGGTGGAACACCTGAGCGACCGCGTGGTGATCATGTATCTCGGCCGCGTGGTTGAGCAGGCGCCGAGCGAGGAGGTGTTTGCCCGCGCGAACCACCCCTACACCATCTCGCTCCTCTCCTCCGTGCCGCGGATCGAGGCGCGGAAGCGGGCCTTCGCGGTGGTGAAGGGTGAAATCCCCTCGCCGCTCAACCCGCCCAGCGGCTGCCATTTCCATCCGCGCTGCCCGCATGCGATGGAGCGCTGCAAGCTGGAAGTGCCGAAGCTGCGGGAAATCGCGCCCGGGCATTTCTCCGCATGCCATCTGAACGGGTGAGATGCGGCGGCGCCTGGCCCTGCTCGGCCTCATGGCCGGTTGCACCACGCCACCGCCCGCACCCCGCGAGGACCCGTTGATCCCGCCCTATTTCGCGCAATGGGAATCGCCCGAGCTGGTCGGCGAATTCCTCGATGGGCGGGATGCGGCGAGCGATCCGCGCTGGGCCGAATCCGGCGCTGCCGACGCGGCCGAATATGCCCGCTGGGCCGAGCATCTTTGCGGCATGGCCTGCCTGCGAATGGCCATGGCCGCACGTGGCCAGGCACTGACCATCCATGACCTCCGCCGCGGCGTGCAGCCGCTGGGCGGCTATGTGGAGGAGCCGGACGGCTTCATCCGCGGCCTGATCTATGCGGGCGCGGTGCGCTGGCTGAACGCACGCGGCATCGCCGCCCGCATCGTGCTGGATGAGCCGATGCCGAGCCTCGCGCCGGGCGAATTCTTCATCGCCTCCGTCCATGCCGCGATCCGCACGCCACAGGTGGAGCCGCCGCGCCGGGGCGGCCACCTGGTGCTGGTCTTCGGCACGGATGAGCAGGGCCGCTGGCGCTTCCCCAACCCCTCGGGCATTGGTGCGACGCAGCAGCGCGATGTGCGGCTTTCGCCCGAGGCCTTCTCGCGCTTCTACGCGGAACGGGGCATCCTCATCCCGTTGTGAACCGCATTTCAGACCGCGCCCTCACCCTGGGCACCGCCCTGACCCAGACCATTGGCTGGGGCACGCTGTTCATTCCCTTCGCCCTGATGGTCCAGCCCATGGAGGCCGAGCTCGGCTGGAGCCGGGCGGGCATCAATGGCGCCTTCACGCTGGGCATCCTGGTCTCGGGCATGCTGGCCATTCCGGTCGGGCGCTGGGTGGACCGGCATGGCGGGCGGGCGCCGCTGGCCTGGGGCGGCGTGCTGGGCAGCGCCATGCTGGCGGCCTGGGCGATGGTGGACCAGCTTTGGGTCTTCTACGTGCTGTGG
This sequence comes from Acetobacteraceae bacterium, assembly GCA_027483125.1. Lineage (GTDB taxonomy): Bacteria > Pseudomonadota > Alphaproteobacteria > Acetobacterales > Acetobacteraceae > Rhodovarius. The sequence goes on from JAIXVH010000045.1 coordinate 7,022, forward strand.
TTTGCCCTCGGCATCGCGCATGCGACGGCGCTCTGGGGGCCGGCCATGGCGGTGGTGGTGGCGCTGGCCCGGCAGCCCATGCGGGTGATCACGGCCATCACCTTCATCACCGGCTTTGCGGGAACGATCTTCATCCCGCTCGTGGCGGGGCTGATCTCGGTGCTGGGCTGGCGCGGCGCGCTTTGGGCGCTGGCAGGGCTGCAATTGCTGCCCGCCCTCGTCGCCTGGTGGCAATTTTCCGGCACGCGGCCGCAAGCGCCAAACCAGCGGCAAGACAGCGAGGCGGCCTATCAGCGGACGCTACGGCGCCCGGCCTTTTGGGGCCTGGCGCTCTGCTTCGCGGCGCATGCCTTCATCGGGGTCGGCCTGGGCGCCCATCTGGTGCCACTGCTGCGCGAGGCCGGGCTGCCCGAGGCAAGCGTGATCCTGCTGGTCGCGCTGCATGGCCCCTTGCAGGTGGCTGCGCGGGCCGGGCTCTACTTCGCCGGAAACCGCGTCTCGATGCGATGGGTCGGGCTGGGTGCCATGCTGTTGCTGCCGCTCGCGCTGCTCTGGCTCGGGGGCGCGCCGGCCGCCTTCATCTGGCTGCTGCCCTTCGTGTTCTTCTGGGCCGTGGCGGACGGATTGTTGACCATCGTGCGCGCCGCCGGCACGGCCGAAATCCTGGGTCGCGAGGGCTATGGCGCAGTGACCGGCGCCCTCACCCTGATCGCCGTGCTGCCGCGCACCCTGGGGCCCATCACGCTGGCACTGATCTGGCAGGCGGATGGCGGCTATGGTGCCGTGCCCTGGCTGCTGGCCGGGGTGGGCTTCCTGGGGGCGGCCAGCTTCGTGCTGGCGCTGAGGGACAAGGAATAGACCATGCGCATCATCTTGCTCCTTCTCCTCATGGCAGGCCCGGCGCTCGGCCAGACCCTCACCTTGCCGGGTGAGGCGCGCTTCGGCGATGACCGCCGCGGCGCGCGCTTCACCTTCCTCTGCTCGGAGAGTGCCGGGCCGCAGGTCACGGGCGTGCTGGGGGTGCAACTTGAGCTGCCGCGGCATGACACGCTGCGCCGCCAGTTCAATTTCGATGCCTTCGAGGGGCCCGATGCCCGGGCCGGACGGCGGACCCAGCTGGAGAGCCAGGCGGCCGGCGCCGCAGCCCGAATGCAAACCGACGTCAGCGGCTCCATTGGCGTGGCCGAGGATTCGCCTTTCCTGTTCGGCCTCCACGCCGCCCGCAGGGGCGAGGTGGCGCGGCTCAGCGAGCTCTCCCGCCTGATGGCGCCGCTGACGCTGGGGGCGGCGCAGCTCAGTTGGACCCAGTGGCAGCCGCGCGGCGCAGCCATCGAGGCGCGGCTTGCCGTTTCCGCCGCGGATGCCGCCCGGCTGCGGGCCTTGCTCAGCCCCTGCTTCCCCCGCTGAGGCTTGCCGGCTGGGTAATCCCCCGCCGGCAAGACACCATCAGGATCGGATTACAGGGCGTTGGTCCAATCCGCCGGCACGAAGCGGAAGCCCTCGCCCATGCGCTGGACGAAGCCATTGGCGGGGAAGGGGAAGTGATAGGCCGTCATCCGCGCACGCTCGCCCGCGATGCGGCTGAAGATGGCGATGCGGCTTGCCGTCGCGGTCGGGCCATCAATGTCGAAGATGCTGGTCCAGCCGGGGTTGCGCAGGAAAAGCTCGGGGCGGGAGGCGGTGTCGGCGGTCACGAAAAGCTGGTCCGCGCCATCGGCCACATGGAAGACGGTATGGCCCGGCGTATGGCCATGGGCCGCCACGGCGCGCACGCCGGGCAGGATTTCCGCACCGGCGGCGAAGCGTTCCATCTTGCCCTGATAGGGGCCGAAGCGGCGCGTCACATTGGCGAAGGTGCCGCGCTGCGCCTGCGGCACGCGGGAGGCGTTGCTCTCATCCGCCCAGAAGGCCCACTCGACCTCGGGCACGAAGATCTGCGCATTCGGGAAGACGGCCTCATTCTGGGCGGTGGTGAGGCCGGTGATGTGGTCGCCATGGAAATGGCTGACCAGGATGCGCGTGACGCGCGCCGGATCAATGCCGGCGGCGGCCAGGTTCTCGCGCAGGCGGCCGGCGGTCGGCGCCAATTGGCCGCCCGTGCCGCTGTCGAACATGGTGAGGCCGGCGGGCGTCTCCAGAAAGGTGACGATGAAGGGATTGTCCAGCCGTGCGGTGGAGAGCATCGCGTCCCGCAGCGCGCCCTCGACGGCGGCCTGGTCGGCATTCACGATCCAGCCGGTGCCGGGATTCTGGCGCGCGGCGAAGCCGTCCCAGACGGTGGTGGCGATGAAGCTGCCCACCCGGAAGCGATAGAAGCCGGGCGCCTGGGATGGCGCCGCGGGCGCAGTTTGCGCCGAAGCGGGCCCGATCAAGGCTGG